>VSPO01000038.1 GCA_009775375.1 Muribaculaceae bacterium
GGGGCAAAGTTAACACTTTCCCTTGAATCTACATCATTTAGGCTCCATAACGTTGCACTTCGTTTTGGAATCTACATATTTTGGCTAAATCGGATCCGGCACGGCAATCTCGAAACGGATTATTACAAATGACGCTTTTCGTTCCTTGTGAAACGGTTGACTTCATTGAGACTGATCATTAAACAGAATAATCATACTGTCAAGGGATATAACTTCAGTAGAGTTAAGTTGTAACCTAATAAGGAATGCCAATAACGGTGGCAGTGGATACTACTCACGTTATTGGCATTGCTGTTTTACACAACCGTCATTTTATCGGTTTGAAGGCGCACGCACTTGTTGGGCATCATACGGTAGTAGAGAGTTATCAGCAGCTCTGACATATGTCACATAGCCCGCTATGCTCCCTCACCTTCAAGAAAAAAACTGCTCCGGAACTGCGACCCCTTATTTAACATTGATTTTGAAACAAGCTCTTAATCTGAACACTTACTTACAATTTTTTCAGTATTACTGCAATGCGGGGTTCTTTTCCGCACTACCTGAGTTGCCGGGTCATTTCTTCAGTCGAAGGACGGTGAAGGAATATGGCGGCAATGGAATCTGGAAGAAGGGGGATTGGAGAGTCACCCTGTCGGTCTTTATAGAGGCCTTTGTATCGGCAGGTTTGCCCGACATGACGGTGCGAATTGAATTGACGGCACCCTGCCCTGCAGGATAGTGCTTCTTCAGGTCAACGTCCATAACAGTCTCCACCGGAAGCATGTTGACAAGCTTCACGATAATATCGCCCGTCGCGGAATCCTTCACCACCGATGCCCCGACTCTCGCCTTGGCCTTTTCATTGTCGCTATCCACGTCAAGACTTGCATCGAGATAACTGTCGCCGGAGTTTTCTCCGTATAAGCGCATGGTCTCATAGTCGGTGGTGGGATTTATCTCCTTATTGTTGAAATAAATGAGGTCAGGCTTCCATTGGGTGTGGCCATCCTTGGCAAGAAGAGGGGCATACGAACTCATCGAGACAACATCACCGTTGCGTTCTACGGCCGTCAGATAGAGTGCCTCCGCCAATGCGGTCTCCATGTTGGAAGGACGACCGGGCAGATGGGCAGCCCATTCCCCGAGATATACCTTCGTGCCGTTGCGGTCGTAGTCGTCATAGTAGTCCTGATTGTAGATAAGCCATGCGGGATCCACGTAATAGTGCTCATCCACCATATCTACGTTCTGCTCCTTAGCTATGCGCCAGCCCTCATCATAATCGGCTCCTTCATAGAAGGGACCTACCGTGCCAATAACCACAATTTCCGGATGAGCCTTCTTCACGGCAGCGTTGATTATATTAAACCGCTCTTCAAACACCTCCGTAATCATGTCTTCATTGCCGATTCCGAGATACTTAAGACCGAACGGCTCCGGATGGCCTGCCTCTGCCCTCTTCTTACCCCACGTGGAATCTGCAGGACCGTTGGCATATTCAATAAGATCGAGCACGTCTTGAATATACGAATCAAGCGAATCCATCGGCAAGCCACACTGCTGGCCATATTTCGTAAGATCATCATGGGTGTATTGCGAATCCCAACCGGAATTCTGGCAGGGCACGCCGGCAGCCAACACGGGAAGCGGCTCCGCGCCTATATCCTCACAGAACTGGAAATACTCATGATAGCCGAGTCCGCGAGTCTGATGATACCCCCAAAGATTCCGGAGCGGTTTTCTTTCTTCCAATTTGCCGATCGAGCCTTTCCAGTCGTAGACATTGTCGAGGCCGTTGCCATGCGCCACACATCCACCGGGGAAACGGACGAAGCGAGGCTTGAGGTCGGCAAGCGTCTGCGCAAGGTCAGCCCGCAATCCGTTTTCACGCCCCTTGAAGGTGTTGACGGGGAAAAGGCTGACCATGTCGAGGTCGATCGTGCCTCCGAGCTTAGGCACGATCTGCAATTCAGCATTCGGGGAATGGTCGTCAGGAGTCAAGATAATCTCATAGTCCGTCCACCCTTTTGATTTCTTCACCTTCACCTTGCCGGAGGCGAGTTTATGACCATGTCCGGAAACAAGGTTCACGTCGATGGGCATTGTCTTCCCGCTGCGGGCCTTCATGCGGAATCGGTAAGGCTCTCCTTTCTTTACGGCGATGCCATCATATCCACTGTTGACGAATGCATTGCCTCCGTTGTTGATAAGGTTGGTGATACCACCCTCCACGTCAAGGCGCGCATAGTTGGCATTATTGGGATGAATGGGATTTTCGGAAGCTATGTCAAACTTGATTTTATCTCCATTTACCTTCCAGGCGTATTTCGGCCCCCATTCCTTGTCGCGTCCTTCCCCGGGGATATATTCAAAATCCCTGTTTTGGATAAGTTCTCCGTAAAGACCTCCATCGGCGGCATAGTTGATATCCTCGAAGAATATGCCCATAAGCAGCGGGCTTATCTCCTTCGCATTGCCGGAGGCGGACAGGGTCGCTTTCAAAGGCTGCAAACCGGCGAATCTCTCATTATCCTTGTCGGCATGTTCGGAATAGAGTTTTGCAAGGCGACCGCGTTCCGCCACATATTCATCAAGACGCTTCACGGTGGCTGCATCGGTCTTCATGACATTGCCGGCAATGAGCTTGCCGTCGATCTCCTCCGTGGAAGGCAGAAAGCCTACGTTCGAGCGGAAAGTAAGTTTTGATGTATCGTTGGGCGAGACATACTTCTGGGGCTTCCATTTCAAAAGGTCGGCAGACTCCGCCCAACCGATTACGCTACCCGTAGGAGTCGTACGGAAAAGGAGAGCCCAACCGGTGGAAGTTGGGAATAGCTGCGGGCTCCACATTTTCTTTCCGACTGCGCCCCACGGACCGAAGTCGGATCTGACGAAGTCATATCCATTTCCAATTGAACGCCAGGCACCGCCATTCTCCCTAACGGCGAATCTCAAGCCTCCGTCTCCCTTTTCCGGGGAATAAAAAAACAAGTCGGTGGCTCCCGCACATAATGCCGAGGCTGCCATAAGGCCGGCTATCAGAGTTTTTTTCATTTCAAATATTCGAAAGGTTAAGTTTATTAATTCAATCTTGTATAGCAAATGCTTGAAAACAATCACTAATACAATCCTCAAATTTAATCAAAAAAACCGACATTTCAGCATATTCTTGTCGGATATGGTTGAAATGTCGGTCAAAATGAATGAAACAGCCGTAGATTGCGTTTCTTATGTATGGGGTTACGCACAGAATTAAGAGCTCGCTCTTAATTCTGGTTGAGAATCTCGATTTGCTGGCGCACAGATTCCTCATGGATGGCCTGAAGCACTGTCTTCATGAAGTCGGCGCTCATCCCCATCTGCACGGCCGAAGCCACACGCGACTTGATAAGGTCGTCGTAGCGGCTCTCCTGCACGACAGGCATAGAATGCTCTTTCTTGTATTTTCCAATCTCTCGGGAAATGGCCATACGCTTTCCATACAGATCGAGCAACTCCGTGTCAACGCGGTCGATCTGCTGGCGCAGATGCTGGAGGCTTTCCGTGTCTTGTTCTGCGTTACGCAGAACGAGAGAACTGAGGATAATGCGGAAGACTTCGGGAGTGACCTGCTGGTTTTTGTCGCTCCATGCCTCGTCGGGAGTGCAATGGCATTCTATCATCAGGCCTGTGAACTTCATATCGAGAGCCTGCTGCGAGAGCGGGCCTATGAGCTCTCTTTTGCCTCCCATATGGCTTGGGTCGCATACGATGGGGAGATCGGGGATGCGGCGATGAAGCTCAATCGGGATGTGCCATTGCGGCGGATTCCTGTAGATGCTTTTGCCATAGAAACTGAATCCCCTGTGAATTGCTCCCAGACGACGAATGCCGGCATTGTAGATTCTCTCCAAAGCTCCTATCCAAAGTTCAAGGTCGGGATTGACAGGATTCTTCACAAGCACAGCCACGTCTTTGCCAGCCTCTTTCAAGGCATCTGAAATCTCCTGCACTGCAAAGGGATTGGCAGACGTGCGAGCCCCGATCCAGAGAATATCAACTCCCGCCTCAAGGGCATCTTCCACGTGGCGACGCGTGGCCACCTCTGTAGCGACAAGCATCCCGGTCTCCTCTTTCACTCTCTTGAGCCAGCCGAGACCCTCTTTGCCGATTCCCTCGAAGCCGCCGGGTTTGGTGCGGGGTTTCCATATACCCGCACGGAATATCTTGACGCCGCCCATTGCGAGCTGACGCGCCGTGGAGAGCACCTGTTCCTCAGTCTCGGCGCTGCAAGGGCCTGCCATTACGAGCGGAGCCCCCACGACACCCATGCCTTCCACGATAGGTTGTAGTCCTTCTAATGTCATTGTCTTATCTTTTTTTATTTTCAATTCACTTTTGCGAGGCGTTCATCTCCTCGATTCTGCGCAACGCCTCCTCCATTCTTTCCTCCGGAGCACACAACGAAATCCTTATGTAGCCTTCGCCATTGCTGCCGAAGATAAATCCGGGCACGATAAACACTCTTGCCTGATGAAGTATCCTGTCGGCAAACGTGGCGCTGTCGGACGCGCCCTCGGGCAGCTTGCCCCAAAGGAACAGTCCCTGCTGCCCTTCTGCATAAGTGCATCCAAGCGCCTTCATTATTTTCTCCGCCACTTTCTTGCGGGCACGATAAGGCTTGTTCATCTCGTCATACCAGCTTTCGTCGAGACCCAAGGCCTTGACAGCCGCCTCCATGACAGGACGGAACTGGCCGGAATCGATATTGCTCTTCACTTTCCTGACCCAGGAGACAAACTCCGGATTGGAAATGACCATTCCCATACGCCATCCCGACATGTTGTGGCTCTTGCTCAAAGAATTCAACTCTATGGCAACATCCTTGGCGCCCTCCACCTGAAGCAGACTCAAGGGCGTGTCGTTGAGCACAAAGCTATAGGGATTGTCGTGGACTATCACGATGCCATGGCGACGGCCAAAGTCAACGAGTTTCTCAAACAATTCCCTGTTTGCAGGCGCTCCTGTAGGCATGTTGGGATAGTTGACCCACATCAGTTTCACTCCTCCCTGAGCCGCAACGCGTTCAAGTTGATTGAAATCCGGCATCCAACCTTTATCGGCAATAAGGTCATAGCTGACAACGTCTGCCCCGAGCATCCTGCTGACACCCGTATAGGCCATATATCCCGGATTAGGCACGAGCACCTTGTCGCCCGGATTCACGAAAGCAAGGCTGACGTGAAGCACGCCCTCCTTGGATCCTATCAAGGGGAGCACCTCAGAAGCGGAATCCACCTCCACGCCATAATGGCGTTTATACCATTCCGACATGGCCTGTCGGAGTTCGGGTATGCCTGCTGCAAGTTGATATGCGTGGTTGCCAGGTTTGCGAGCGGAGTCGCAAAGAGTCTCCACCACCTCCACCGAAGGCATCCTGTCGGGTCCGCCCACCCCAAGGCTGACCACATCCAATCCCTCGGAATTCATCTTGGCCACCTCCCTCATCTTGGGGGCGAACCAATATTCCTTCATTTCAGCAACCCTCTGCGAGGGTTTTATATCCGGATTCATTTGACTTCGTTTTTATTTGTAAATAAGATTCATTTTTCAAGCCATGTCACGACATAGTGTTGACTCCAACCCTCTCGACGTATTCTCCAAGAATACGCAGTTCGTTGGTCAACGGTCGGACAGCCTCGATAGATTGCCGGTATCTTACGTAGGAGGAGAAAGTAAGGTCGACATAAAACCGATATTCCCACTCACGACCGACAATCGGCAACGACTGTATCTTAGTGAGATTGACATCATAAAAAGATAGAATCGTCAGCACCTTCGACAATGCCCCATGGGAATGAGGAAGGGTAAAGACGATACTCGCCTTGTCGAGGAGCTCCTCACGAGGCTTCATCTCGCTCGCCAGAAGAGGGTCGGCAAGAATCAGGAAGCGTGTATAGTTTCTTTTGTTGGTCTCAATGCCACGTTCAAGAATTTCAAGGCCATAGAGCTTTGCGGCAAATTCCCCACATACCGCTGCATGTTTTTCTAGCTTCAGGCGGGAAATCTCCTCGGCGCTTCCTGCCGTGTCGAACTTTTCTACCATTCTCATATTGGGATGATGGAGCAGAAATTGCTCACACTGCATCAGAGCCATTGGATGGGAGTTGACCTCCTCGATACTTTCTATCGATGAACCCGGAAGGGCACACAAGACATGGCTTATCCTGACTGAATGCTCTCCGACAATCGTCAGATGGCTTTGGCGCAAAAGCTCATGGTTGGCAAGCAAGCTTCCTGCTATCGTATTTTCGATTGCCACAATCCCCACCATCGAGGCGTCGGTCGACAAAGCGTCGAAAAGGGCATGAAACGATTCGCACGGCACGGTCTTCACCTCCTTGCCTTCAAAATATTGTCGCGCCGCAGCATCATGAAAACATCCTGCCACTCCCTGTATGGCGACTTTCAACTCTTGTTTTGCGTCTTCTTTCATTTCTATGTCGTTGCTGACTGTTGTTTAGAGCTTGTTTAAAAAATCAATGTTAAGCAAGCTCTCAAATTCTCAATATTTCTCTTATTCTCTCCGGGTCAAGACCTCGTCTCCCGGCATAGTCTTCAATCTGGTCGTCGCCAATCCGGCCTACCATGAAATAGGTGGCCTTGGGATTTGCGATATAGAGTCCGCTGACCGACGACGAGGGCGTCATGGCTCCGTTTTCGGTCAGATCAATCCCTATCTCCTTTAACGGAATAAGTCGGGCCAAAGTATGATTGAGGAGCTGGTCGGGAAGCATAGGATAACCCACGGCCGGACGTATGCCCTCAAATTTCCCTTGAAGCATCTCCGCCGGGGAGAGGCTCTCATCAGGAGCATAGCCCCAAAAATTCTTTCTGACCTCCGAGTGAAGCCACTCCGAAGCGGCCTCTGCCAGGCGGTCGGCCACGGTCTGAAGGAGCAGGGCCCGATAGTCGTCGTCTTTTTCCTTGCATTCGGCGGCTTCGCGGGCCATAGCCCTGCCGATGCTGACGGCAAACAAGCCGACGTAGTCGCCTCCCGATTCCGCAGTTGCGACATAATCAGAAAGGCATTTATACGACGAGCCCGCTTTCTGCTGCCTCAGCAATGGAATCGTCTCGCCTCCTATCAGCAAATTATCGCCTACTGAACAAGCTTCTTTAAATCCCACTATGGCCTTTCCATCGAATTTTATCGACGAACCCAATTCCGAAAGCAGGCGACACGCATCCTGATACAACTTCAAGGCCACTTTAGCCTTGGATTTATGCTTAACGCCCTGAAGCCAGGAAACGACGCAATGTTGGCATCCATCATACGGGAATCCTTCGAGATAATCCCCGGGGATGCGCCATGCATGGAAGAACATCTTCCAATTTATATAAGCAGAAATCAGGGCCGGATCCAGGTCGATTATCTTGAATCCTTCCGTCGCTATGGCAGGGACGGTCTTCTTGTATTCGGCATCCCCGGCATTTCTTTTGCTTCTTGCCTCATCAAGCGACACCAACTCCTGACGCGTCTCGGCGTATCTTTCCCTTATATCCTCATATTCCCTTTCGAGACATTCCACGTACTGCTCACGAGTGGTTTCCCCCAATAATCGGGAGGCAATCAATGGTTCTTGGGCCGCATCGGAAGCATGGACCACAACTCCTTTGTAGACCGGAGCGATTTTAAGGGCAGTGTGCACCCTTGAGGTCGTAGCCCCACCCACGAGAATAGGGATATCAATCCCGGCTTCGTCAAGGGCTTTGGCAACGTTGACCATTTCCGTAAGCGACGGGGTTATCAGTCCCGACAGGCAAACAAGATCGGGACGCTCCTCAAGCACGGTGGCGACTATCTTTTCCGCCGGGACCATTACGCCAAGATCCACCACTTCATAATTATTGCAAGCAAGGACTATAGAGACGATATTTTTTCCAATATCATGGACATCGCCCTTGACAGTGGCAAACACCACCTTTCCGGCCTTAGCACCTTGGGCCTTCTCTTGCTCCATCAAAGGCCTGAGATAATCCACAGCAATTTTCATGGTGCGTGCGGTCTTCACCACTTGCGGAAGAAACATCTTGCCCTCACCGAAAAGTCGGCCGACAAGGTTCATTCCCTCCATCAGCGGACCTTCGATAATGTCGACGGGCGCCCCGATTTTCTCCAAGGCCTCGTCAAGGTCTTCAGCGAGAAAATCCGCCTTTCCTTTTACAATAGCTTCAGAAAGCCTCTTCCCGGCAGGGATGGATATATCCCGCTCATCGGCAGTCTCCACTTTCGCGGATGAGGCCACGTCGTTGGCGGCATATTCGGCAAGCTCGTCGCAAGCCTCCGCCCTGCGGGCGAGAATGACGTCTTCGATCAGCTCCCTCAATCGGGGATCGATTTCTTCATACGTCACGCTTGAAGCGGGATTGACGATTCCCATATCAAGTCCGGCCTTTATGGCATGGTAGAGGAATACGGCATGCATCGCCTCCCTCAGATAGTTCTTGCCACGGAAAGCGAAAGAAAGGTTGCTGATTCCTCCGCTTGTCTTTGCCCCGGGAAGATTCTTCTTGACCCATCCGACGGCCTTGATAAAATCAAGGCCGTAGAAACGATGCTCCTCCATTCCGGTGGCCACAGCCATGACATTGACATCGAAGATTATATCTTCGGGCCGGAATCGGCATTTCTCCGTCAGAAGACGATAGGCTCTTTGGCAGACTTCAATTTTCCTTTCAAACGTGTCGGCCTGCCCTATTTCATCGAAGGCCATCACAATGACCGCAGCGCCAAGGCCACGCAATCGGCAAGCATGCCTGATGAATTTCTCCTCCCCCTCTTTCAGAGAGATGGAATTGACAATGCTCTTCCCCTGGAGGTTTTTCAAAGCTGCCTCAATGACATCCCAATCGGAAGAATCCACCATCACGGGGACTTTCGCCACGTCGGGATCGGAAGCCACACAACGCATGAAGTGCACCATCTCCTCGCGGGCATCGAGCAAGGCATCGTCCATATTGACATCTATCATCATAGCCCCGTCGCTAACTTGGCGAGCGGCTATCGACAATGCCTCGTCGTATTTCTTTTCCTTAATAAGTCGCAGGAATTTTCTCGAACCGGCTACGTTGCATCTCTCGCCGACATTGACGAAATTGTTCTGCGGAAGTATCTCCAGCAACTCCAGACCAGACACTCTCAATGCCTTTTCCTTATGGTCGGGGATATGAGGGAGCGCCTTGTCGGCCAATCCACGAAGAGCGGATATGTGAGCGGGAGTAGTGCCACAACAGCCTCCGGCTATGTTGACAAGTCCTGTGTCGAGAATCCTCGACATATGTCGGGCGAATTTCTCCGGAGTCTCGTCGTATTCCCCCAAAGCATTGGGCAGCCCGGCATTGGGATGGCAGCTTACGAGCAGCGAGGTGGTCTCGCTCAGCTCCTTTATATATGGGTAGACCCCGGCAGGGCCGAATCCGCAGTTGAGGCCAAGACTCATGACATGGTCGTATTCCTCCACCGACGTGACGAAAGCCTTAATCGTCTGCCCTGACAACGTGCGCCCGGCCTTGTCGGAGACGGTGGCAGATATCATTATAGGAATCTCAAATCCCGACTTCTCCATGACGCGGGAAGCGGCATCAAGTCCGGCTTTCAGATTAAGGGTGTCGAAGACCGTCTCAAAGAGAATAATATCCACGCCCCCCTCTATCAAGCCCTCTATCTGGGTGGAATAAGCTTCAAAAAGCCTGTCATAATCCACGTTGCGTGCCGACGGGTCGGCCACGTCCGGACTCATGGAAGCGGTCCTGTTGGTCGGGCCGACCGAACCTGCCACCAATGCCCTTCCACCCCAAGCTCTCGCAGGCGACTTGATGGCGGCGTCAAGAGCCAATGAGGCAGCCGCATGGTTAAGCTTCCTTATAAAACCTTCATCATGATGAAGGTCATAGTCCTCAAGAGAGACGGCATTGGCATTGAAGGAATTGGTGGATATGATGTCGGCCCCGGCTTCGATATATTCACAATGAATGCCGGATATAGCTTCAGGCTTGGTCAGCGACAGCAAATCGTTGCATCCTGCCAGACGGACGGGATGACCTTTAAGCACCACCCCTCTGAAGTCGTTTTCCGTAAGGGGCAGCCGTTGAATCATCGTGCCCATAGCTCCATCGAGCACGAGCACATGATTTCTTAATATTTCTTTTAGATCAGAATACACGTGATGCAATTTTTTGAACACTGTCCGCCACACTCATCGTATAGAAATGAATGCCCGGAGCCCCTTTTTCGAGTAATTCCCTCGCCTGCCTTATGCCCCAATCAATGCCTGCCTGACGCACTTCGGCATCCGACGTGGCTTCCCTGACCCTTTCCGCAAGTTCTTCAGGAATATCCGTGCGGAACACCTTTGGAAGCACCGAAAGCTGCGACTTCTTTGAAATCGGCTTCAATCCCGGCAGTATGGGGACATTGATTCCTTCACGACGACAACGGTCGACAAAATCAAAATACTTCTGATTGTCGAAAAACATCTGGGTTATCAGATAGTCGGCCCCATTATCCACCTTTTGCTTAGCATATCTCAAATCGGAATCCATATTCGGAGCCTCCTCATGTTTCTCCGGATAGCAAGCCATTCCATAGGAGAACGGAGTCTGGATTCCATCTATACGCGTATCCTCAAGCCCGATTCCTTCATTGAAAAGGTTGACCTGCCGCTGAAGGTCGGTGGCATACTGGTTGTAAAGACCTTCGTCGGAATTTACGTCAAGCCCTTTCACGTCTCCCCG
Source organism: Muribaculaceae bacterium (assembly GCA_009775375.1). Lineage (GTDB taxonomy): Bacteria > Bacteroidota > Bacteroidia > Bacteroidales > Muribaculaceae > Lepagella. The sequence goes on from VSPO01000038.1 coordinate 10,759, forward strand.
AAGCAACATAAGATTGTTAATCCCTAAAAAGTTAAGGTCGAGCAGAGCATATTCCGTCTCCTCTTTAGTGAAACCTTTGCAGATAATGTGGGGCACGGGAATCAATCCGTAACGATGCTGTATGGCGGCTGCAATGGCCACAGTGCCCGGACGTTTCACTATGCTGACACGCTTGTGGGTGCCGTCGGGCAAGGGCTTGAATATATACTCGCTATGATGGCTCGTGATGTTGACAAACTTCGGGTCGAATTGACGCAGTTTCTCTATAATGTCGAAAACCTTCAACACGCTGTTGCCCTTCAAAGGAGGGAGAATCTCAAAAGAGAATACGGGGTTTTGGCTTTCTGATATGATGTCGACTATCTTCATTTCAATATTTTAAATTATTTTAGAAATCATGCTTCCTTGACTGCCTTCTCAAGCCGCCTCATCACCTCGACAACGAGCTGACGTGGCATCGCAACATTAAGGCGCATGAATCCCTCTCCTCCGGGGCCGAACATCTCGCCATCATTCAGGGCAAGACGCGCTTTATCCACGAACAGCCCAACAAGCTCTTCATGGCTTAGCGACAGGCCTCTGCAGTCGAGCCACACCAAAAAGGAAGCATCCGGCTTGCGTGGCACTATACCGGGGATATTCCGCTTACAATAGTCAACAACATAATCAATGTTTTCTTCCACGTATTTAAGCATCTCTCGACGCCACTCCTCACCTTTACGATATGCCGATATAGCGGCTATATGCGAGAATATGGGGGCATCGCCAAATTCATTTGCTCCAAGCCAGCCATAGAAACCATCCCTGATTTCCTTGTTGGGGACAATAGAAAAGGAGCTGACCACTCCGGGGATATTGAATGTCTTTGTAGGCGCGCCAAAAGTGATGCTTATCTCGGCAGCCTCAGGGCATGAGACAGCAAACGGGATATGGCTTTTGCCGGCATGAGCCAAGTCGGCATGGATTTCATCAGAGATGACCAATATTCCTTTCCTCTTGCAGATTTGCGCAAGGGTCGCAAGTTCCTCTTTACTCCAGATCTGTCCGCCGGGATTATGAGGATTCGACAAAATCAAGAGTCCTCCCTGCGGAAGTTTTTCCAGGGCTTCGAAATCCATAAGATAACGTTCTCCCTCTTCAATCAAAGGGATGTTGACCACGTTCCTGCCGTTTTCCTCTGGCGTAATCCTGAAAGGATGATAGACAGGGGGCATGATATAGACGTTGTCTCCCGGTTTGGTGAAATAATTGACCACCATGCCGATTCCCTTAACGATGCCCGGGATATAGCTAATCCATTCCGGCTCAACGTCCCATCCGTGGAGTTTTTTCTGCCAATCGATTATTGCCGGCCGATAGTCGGCCGGTTCGGCGGTATATCCAAGTATGGGATGCCTGAGTCTCTCTTCAAGATCATCAATAATAAATGAAGGAGTAGCGAAATCCATATCCGCCACCCATGCCGCAATCAAATCATCGCGGCCGAATCTTTCGGCAAGGCAATCGGACTTAATCGCTCCACTGCCTCGTCGCTCTATTATCTCGTCGAAATTACAACCTGCCATATCTGCTTCATCAAATTAGGAGTTACGGTATGTCTTGGAGCTTGTTTTAATTTAACACTCTCCTCCTCTCCATCATTCCCACAAGAAGAGAAACAATCGCCATTGTCTTGCGAAACACCATTATTCTCTTATCCGCAACCAATTGCAGCATCCGCTTATGAGTCGGTGGAAATATTCTACAAAGTTAAGAATTTTAAATGAATAAATTGACAACCAAACACACAAAACTTATTTTTTATGCGCATTGAGCCACCAATATCAATAAATATTCATTAAATTTGCAAACTTAAAAGCAGGAATCGGTCGAATTTTGATGAAAGTCGGCACGCAATCATTTACCTTTGCCAGACAGCATAAGCGGCTTCAAAAGAGGAAAGACGACAGATTCCCTACTATCAAAATTATATGACAACACATCAAAAAAACAATGACAGGGCGGTATTCGCCACAAAATTCGCGGCTATAGCCACGACAGTCGGTTCGGCCATCGGACTTGGCAACATATGGAGATTTCCTTACGAGGCCGGCATTCATGGAGGGGGAGCTTTCATGATATGCTACTTGGCTTTTGTATTCATCATAGGGGTTCCGGTGCTTTGTGCAGAGTTCTGCATGGGTCGCCAGACAAGAAGCAATATCACCGGAGCATATAATAAGCTGGCGCCGGGCAGCAAGTGGCATCTTGCGGGATATATCGGAATTCTTGCCTCGGTGCTGATTTTAAGTTTCTATTCCGTTGTGGCCGGATGGACCATCGAATATTGCGTTTCATCAATGTTTGGAAGCTTGGACTTTTCGGATCGTGAAACAGGGCATGAGCAATTCATGCAACTGACAACGGGCTGGCGGCCTGTGGTCTGGACAGTCGTTTTCCTGCTTTGCAATTTCTACATACTGATGAGGGGAGTGACAAAAGGGATAGAGCGGGCATCCTATATTCTTATGCCATTGCTTTTTATCTTGTTGGTGGCATTCTGCATCAATTCCTTTACTTTACCGGGGTTCACAGAGGGGATAACGTTTCTTTTCAGCCCGGATTTCAGCAAAATCGATGCATCCGTGCTTTTGGGCGCGCTCGGCCAGGCATTTTTCTCCCTTAGTCTCGGACTTGGCTGCATGACGACCTATGCCTCATATTTCAACAACAACAGCCGTCTTGGCAAGACAGCGGTGATGACCGCAACTTTGGATTCTCTCGTCGCCATACTTGCAGGAGTCATTATTTTCCCTGCCGTCTTCTCATTCGGGCTGTCGCCCGAAGCCGGACCGACTTTGGTGTTTGAGGTGTTGCCCTTTATTTTCAATCAGCTGCCCGGTGGGGTGGTATGGTCCACTTTGTTTTTCCTCCTTCTTTTCCTCGCTTCGCTTACCTCCACAATATCCATGAGCGAGATTTCCATCACGTTTTTCTGCGAAGAGAAACGGATGAGCCGAAAGAAGGCTACAATCGTATCCTCTCTGATAGCCCTATTCGGAGGCCTTCTTTGCGCTCTCAGTTTCGGGCCTCTCAGCAACTTTACGATTTTCGGCCATACGTTCTTCTCGCTCTTCGACTATCTGTCGTCGAACATATGTCTGCCTCTTGGAGGGATGATATGCTCGCTGTTTGTAGGATGGGTGGTGGATAAGAGGGTAATCCGCAATCAATTCACGAATGGAGGGAAAGAGAAATTTCCTTTCCTGCGCATGCTTGTGTTTTGCCTGCGCTGGGTATGCCCGACAGCGATATTCCTGATATTCCTGAATTCCATAGGAATCCTGACTCTATAACATCGATCCATTCTCCAATAGGAATACGAAGACGCCGTTTACAAATTTTCCATCAAATTTGTAAACGGCGTCTTCGTATGGGTTTGAATTTCGGAATTTGCCTACTGCAACTCTTACTCAGGCCAGCAATCTGTCTGATTAGAGATTTCCGGGATAGTTGATGTGTGGTATTCCGGGTCTTTGCCTTCCCTTTTCTGATTCTGATAGTCTTTAAGCAGCCTTATAGCATATTTCCCGAGCATTACGATTGCTATGAGGTTGCAAATCGTCATCATTGCCATTGTAATGTCGGCGAATCCCCAAACAAGGTCGAGCGACATGACTGCCCCGAGATATACAATACCTCCGACAAGAAGCCTGTAGGCCTGAATGAGCCATTCGTTGTCTTTAATGAAGCGTATGTTTGTCTCGCCGTAATAATAGTTGGCAATGATGCTGGTGAAAGCGAAAAAGAATATGGCTATGCTGACGAAAATAGAGCCATATTGCCGACCTCCACCGAGTTCGGTATCGATGGCCTTTTGCGTCAGCACTATCCCATCGTGTCCCTCAAGAAACATTCCGCTGCAGAGGATGATGAATGCCGTGGCCGAGCAGATGAGGAGGGTATCGGTGTAGACACCGAGCGTCTGAATAAGCCCTTGCTTAACGGGATGGGATACATTAGCCGTGGCCGCCGCATTAGGAGTGGATCCCTCGCCCGCCTCATTGCTGAAGAGGCCGCGTTTCACACCCATGATTATGCCCATGCCTACCGCTCCACCTGCCGCCTGACCAAAGCCGAAGGCATTCTCCACTATCAAAAGAAATATCTCAGGAATCTTCGTGATATTCATGCAGACGATGACCAATGCCAACAGAATATAAGCGATAGCCATGACAGGGACCACCCACGCGCTGAATCTCGATATGCTTTTTATGCCTCCGAACACAATGACAACTGTCAGCACAGAAATGATTATCGCCGTCCACTCCCTCGGGAAAGCAAAGCATTCCTCAAAAGCACTTGCCATCGTGTTTGACTGCACGCTGTTGAAAGCGAATCCGAATGTCAGGGTAATCAACACGGCGAAAATCACCGCCCACCATCTTTTCCCCAATCCTTTCTGGATGTAGTAGGCAGGGCCGCCACGGAACGAGCCCTCACCCCTGACCTTGAAAAGCTGGGCAAGAGTGGACTCGACAAACGCACTCGACGAACCAAGCAAAGCGATTATCCACATCCAAAAGACAGCTCCGGGACCTCCCAAAGCTATGGCCGTGGCCACTCCGGCAAGATTCCCTGTGCCAACCCGCGATGCTATCGATATGGCGAACGCCTGAAACGAGCTGACCGACGCATGATGATGGTGCTTCCCATTGGCTGAGGAATCATTTCTGCCGGAACGAACCAGAAGACGACACATCTCCCCTATCATCCGGAATTGCACTCCTTTCGTCGCCACCGTGAAAAACAGGGCTACGAGCAAAAGAGAGGTCACCATCACATAATCCGTGAGCACTCCGCTCACTGCATTCACTATTTTTTCCATATTCATTATTTCATGTAAGACAATTTCTCCCTACCGGCTATCTGAACATTGACTCAAGACGTTGCCCGTCAAGAACACAATAGACGATATTGCCGTTGGGGGTATATGCAGGATCGGGCAAAGAGAACAATTCCCCTACAAGATGCTCCATCTCATCCGACCCCAATCTGACTCCTCTCTGAATCGCAGCAGAACGTGCCGCCACAAGAGCCATTTTCGAAAGCATGTCGACGGCGGCACTTGTGTCTTTTCCATAATTTTCACCGCCATCGCAGACCGAATCGAGGATTCGCAGGATTATGTCGCGGGGGTCGGTGTTGCCGAGAATGGCAGGGACCGAAACGATTTTCCATCTCTCCTCGTCTTCATATTCCAATGTGAATCCAAGCCGCGACAGTTCTTCCGACACTTCTGCCAAGGCCTCCCTATGCTCAGGGTCAAGCACGACTGTCTCCGGAAACATCACCTGTTGCGCCACTTGCTCCCCCTTCGCAATCTTGACAAGATACTGCTCATAAAGAATCTTTACGTGAGCCCTGTGTTGATCTATTATTATCAGCCCTTCCCTCGATGTGGTTATGATGTACCTCAACGCATGTTGCACGCAAAAAGAGCCAATAGACGACGCAGTATTCATCTCCGGTAACGAGGCTGCCAACGTGGCGTCGCCATCGCCGGCAGGGAGGTCGAGAGAATCCATCGTCGCGGCATCATTCCTTTCCGTGTTTCTGCCGGAAGCCGGGGAAAAATCCGTAGTCGGGAAAGATTCAAGGGAATCAGAGTTCTCACCTGTTGCTGAGAATCCATGCGCCCCTCTGAGAAAATCAGAATAGAGGGAATCCCAATTTCGGGAATTGTTTCTATCTCTTGTAGACCCGTCTTCTCGGAAAGGCGCGCCCGCAGAGTAATCTTTTTTCGCTACCGTGAATGGATTGTAGTCGGCCGGCACGTCGAGAGTCGGCTGCTGGGGAGCCACGCCGGGAGGAAGAGGGTCCACGGGAAGCACATCGCTGTTGAAATCTATCGACGGGACAGCTCCGAACTTGCCAAGGGCAGCCTTAACCGACGCCTGGAGGATAGGCCATATCTCCTGCTCGTATTCAAATTTTATCTCATTCTTTGTCGGATGGATATTGACGTCGATCGAGGATGGGTCGACAGTGAACTTAAGGAAATAGCACGGCTGGGTGTCGGAAGCTATCAGCGAATCGTAGCAATTCATTATGGCCTTATGGAAATAGGGATGGCGCATATTCCGGCCATTGACTATCAAATATTGGAGGGGATTTCTTCTCCTCGCATATTCAGGGCGGGATATGAAGCCGGAAATCTTGACGAGCGAGGTGTCGACCTCTATGGGAAGCAGATGCAGATCGAGATTGTTTTTCCAAATGTCGCCGATGCGTTGCTTGAAAGTCGCGGCACGCAATTCCACTACTCTTGAGCCCGTGTCGATGCTCATCCGGATATGGTTGTTGACAAGGGCAAGCCTTTCAAACTCCCGCATGATATTGGAGAGCTCCACATTGTCGCTTTTCAGGAATTTCCTTCGGGCGGGGACGTTGAAGAAAATATTCTTCACCATTATGTTGGCTCCACGGTCGCATACGCAGGGTTCCTGCATCTCCACCTGAGAGGCATTTATGACGAGCCGCGTGCCTATCTGGGAATCCTCCGTGCGTGTGCGCAGTTCCACTTGCGAGATGGCGCAAATCGAGGGCAAAGCCTCGCCACGAAACCCCATGGTGTGAAGCGTAAAGAGATCGTCCGCTCCCCGGATTTTCGACGTGGCATGACGCTCGAAAGCCATTCTGGCATCAGTGTCGCTCATCCCCTTGCCATTGTCGACAACCTGTATCAAAGTCCGTCCGGCATCTTTGATGTAGAGGCGTATATCCGAGGCTCCCGCGTCGACGGCGTTTTCCACCAATTCCTTAATGACTGAGGCAGGACGCTGAATCACCTCGCCCGCAGCAATCTGATTGGCCACAGAATCCGGCAGCAACTTTATGACATCACTCATGGCTTACGCTTCTTATCAACGTTTGACATTGTTTTAGCCGGCTTGACAGCGGAGGAATCATTTTTCAAAGGAGGGATGGAGTCTTTTTTCTCCACGGGCTTTCCGACTTTTAAACCCAAGGAGGGTATCGAGTCGCTTCTTTCCTCCTTTTCTTCTATCTTCTCGGAATTCTCGATGATTTCCTTGTTTTCCTCTTTCATTTCCTGTTCATTCCTCTCAACTTGCTTCAAGGATGCTCCTTCCCCGCCGACATTTTCATTTATCACACGGCTTTCGGCAGCCTGAACACTGTCGGCAAGATTGGCAGGGCCGACCGTGGAGACACTGTCGAGCGGATTTACCTTTCCTCCGGACGACAACGTATCAACGGCAGCCACCTCAGCAGAAGGAACAGGAGCAGCAACAGGACGGGAGGCAGGGAATGATTTGGGAGCTCCGAAATCCGACGGGGCCTTAAAATAAGCCTCCAAATCATCGGGCACTTCTCCAAGGTCGTCTTGCCAACGCCAACGATCGCCATACCATTCCCTGACGGGACGCAATGAAGACCACCAACGGAACTGCCTGAGATATTGGTTGGCTTTCTTCACCATGAACAACGGCGCCACATTGCCACTTACCTCCGGCCACATTTTCAATTTCTTCATTTTTCCGCTGTCAAGCTCAAGTGTCAAATAGGAGCTTTCAGCCGTGACCATCCTGTTGAACGTAGAGTCGCTCTCCTGCGGAAGGAATATAGTCTCCACATTGCCGGATACGTCAAGCCCTTTCAAGGTCTGGTCGGCAAAAGTAGCGAAAAGCTTCTTCCCGGCAAGTTGGTTGTAGAAATCCTCGTCGACGTGTTCTGAAAGCATTCCCGATTCCGGGAGCAACGCCCAATCGGCAGTGGAGTCATTGAAATGGACATCGATACGGTTGCCTGTCACCTGTCGCTCGCCACTCCATACGATAGGCTTTCGGAACATATACAACATTGAGTCGCTTTCCACGAGCACCATCGAGTCTGCCACTCCCTGCATATCCTGCTTGAAGAAGCGAGCCCTATGATAGGCCAGGGCGATATGGAATTCCTTGGGGAGAAGCGGGACCGAATCCTTTGCGACATCATCCGAGGCAGCCGCGACACTATCCTCCGGCTCTCCATCCGAAGAAACGGAGAGCTTCCCATCCGGGGATGAAAGGCTATCAGCCGCAGCGATCTTAGCATTTGCCGCAGCAATATGCATCAAAGACTCTGAAAGAGGGCTTTTTAAGGAATCGGAAGAGGAAAGAATCGAATCAATAGGCTCCGCCATAACCTCCTTGGGGCCGAGCTTCTCCGGAAGAGTCACTTTTGCAGTCTCAGCCGAAGCCTGTTTCTTTTCAGGAAGAGCTGCCTCAAGGAGTCGTAAAGGGGCTTCCGACATAGGAGCCACAAGCGAGAAAAACAGCTTTTCAATCCATATGGAGCCGCTATCGGCTCTGACCACTACCCTGCCGTCGTACTCAGGGAAGCCTGAGCGTGTCCAGCGCCGGGAAGCAGCAACCATTGCCGTGACGATATAGGTCTTGATAGTATCGGCTCTGAGAAAAAGGGTGTCGCCCTGCGAATATTCCATCAGCAGAGGATAGTCGGTGGCCAAGGCATCGCGAGTTGAGTCGTTGTAAATTCCAAACCCGCCTATAAGGGTGGTGCGGTGGGCGGTATCGGTCAATATCATCGGCATCCCATGCTTGTTGGGATCGCGGAACATATACGCCCTGCTTATTCTCGTAGCCTTGTCGTAGATGATGGAATCTCCCTCCAAAGTGGTCACATTGTTGTTGGAGTCACGATGTATGATTGTGGAGCGAGAAAGGAGTTCGGTGTATCCAACTTGAGTATTATACATACCCTCGGTCGTCAGAATTGTATCGTTTTCACCCTGAATCTCGGTTTTGCTTTCAATTCTGGCGATATGCGTGTCGGTGTTGTAATGGAGAGTATCCGTATACATCTTATAGCCGTCACGATTGTTGACAAGCTCCACGTAATTATAGAAATCGGCGTTTTTCGTTCCGGGAGAATACTCTCCATACAGGGAGGTCAGTGTATTGACCTTGTCGTCGATCGTTCCCCATCTTTCATACCATCCCAACTCAATGGCGAGGCTGTAGTCGAGGCTGTCGGTCGTCAGCGTCACGTCGCGGTTTATAAGTTTCACCTTTGGATTCGACGGACCGTTCTTAAGGCGTGCCATCCTTTCATTGCCCTCATAATACAGCTTGTCGGCATAGACGAAGAGCGTGTCGCCTTGCTCCATGCGCACGTGGCCGAAAGCGTCGAGAGAATTCCTGTTGGGGTAATAGTAGGCTGAATCGCAATACATCCACATACCGGCCTGACGGAATTTGACGTTGCCCTTCACGATTTGCCGCTCTGTTGTGTCACCCCAGCTTTGGACTTTGAAAAGACTGTCGGCATACTCCAGGAATATCTTGTCTTTCTGATAACGGTTGACTCCGGGAATCTCAGGCTTAATGGGCCGGGTGGGCTTAGGCCTGGAGAACGACTCCTCCTTTTTCACGGCCTCCGCTTTTTTCTGTTGCTGTGCGTAGGCACGCATTCCTATGTCTACGATAAAAGCCACCGCCACGAACAAAAGCGTGGCGGCAACCCTCATTTTCCTATCAAGGAGATTGATTCTCATCCTGACTAATTTTGGAATTTCTTTAGAGTGTGTTAAAATTTAACTTGGCTTAAGCAATCTTCAAAAAAAAATAACATGGTGGAATTTATTTTTCTACGATCACTAAGGAAAGAGATATGCCGGGAGTCATATCATTTGCCTTCCTTTACCCAGCCTTGATAGCGGAAATCACAATTTCCCCAGCCATCCTCTATTCTAACGTAGGTGTCTTTAATCTTGTTCTCAAGCCAGTCTTTGAGAATTTCCTCCCTTTTATGGTTTTCATACATCTCTTTGATCATGTTGTAGTCGTCGGCAAGGTTCGCGCGATGCCCTTCCACGCGGCTTGTCAGGCGGACAATGGCAGCAACATCCTTGTTCTTTGAAGCGTCTCTCATGACGAAAGCCTCGCTAATGTCGCCCGGCGACATTGTCTCGATTCTTTTCGCGATTTCGGGAGGAAGCTCCTGCATCTCGAAGCGGCTGCTGCCGTTGTTGCGGCTATTCCCATTCTTGTTCATCATGATTCCCTTGTTGTTGCGGGTATCCTTGTCCTGGGATATGACTCTTGCAGCGTAGTCAAACGGGAAAGCACCACCGACAATCTCCTTCCTAACTGAGTCAAGACGGTTGGTCGCAGCCTTAAGGTCTTCGGCATTCACCCGGGGAGTCAGCAATATGTGCCTTACATTGACCTGATCTCCTCTTTTGGCAATAAGCTGCATGATATGATAGCCATATTCAGTCTCTACAATGCGCGACACCTTCTTAGGGTCGTTGAGATTGAAAGCAACGTTGGCAAATTCCGGAACCCAGTCGGCCTTGCCATGGAATCCAAGTTCTCCTCCCTGCATCGAAGAGCCGTCGTCTTCGCTGTACATGATGGCAAGCGTCGAGAAATCGGTGTCGCCGCGGTTGACACGGTCGGCGAAATCCCTGAGACGCGCCTTCACGTCGTCGATTTCCTGACGCGGTATGTTGGGATTGAGCGAAATCATCTGCACTTCCACCTGCATCGGGACGTAGGGCACGCTGTCGGCGGGAAGGGAGTCGAAATATTTCCTGACCTCGTTGGGCGTGGCCGTGACTCCCTCCGTCAGCTTCTGCTGCACTTGCATTATGACCGCGTTGTTGCGCATCATCTCCAGCATGCTTTCACGAATCTGAGGAAGCGGCTTGCGGAAATATTCCTCCACTTTCTCTTTTGAGCCCAATTCGGAAATGAAATGATTGAGCTGCTGCTCCACCCTGGCGTGAACACGGCTTTCAGGCACCTCAATAGTGTCGATTTTTGCCTGATGCAGATATAGTTTCTCCACGGCTATCCTTTCCGGCAATACGCAATAAGGATCGCCGGGAATCACCTGCCCCTCTGAACGCAATTGCTGATACATTTCCTCGACATCGGAGCGGAATATGGCCTGATCGCCGACAATCCATACGACCTCGTCGACGACATTCTTGGGAGGTTCGGCAAAAGCATATGCAGCCGTCATGGCAGCTAAGGCCAACGACGGGATAATCATCTTTCTATTTCTCATTTTCTATATGTTTTTTCAATAATATATCTTAGTCTTTTATGCGAAACGGGATCATAGCCCACCATCTTCAGCCGGCCATCGGAGATAGCCTTCTTGACCAAGGATCTGACCAACGCCTCCTCATAACTGTCGATTCTCGATCTGGTCAGAATCGACGTGATACGAGAAGATGCGAAATCAAAGGGCAATTCACTTCCAGAGGGAAGATATTCGCTGACGTGCAGAAGATAGACGGAGCCATTGCACGACGTCTCGAAATTCTTAGTGGAAGCAAGAAACGCGTCCGGATCATAAAACCGGTAGGGAATCTGGTCGGCGATAGCATCCCAAGCCACCCATCTGGAACTGAAGTAATCATATTGCAGGGCCTCCCCTATCCAGTTTTTCTCAAGACGGTCGATATCCTTATCCGTTGCAGAGAACACACATTTTTTTATTTCTTCAAAAGATGCCGAATTGTCGGGGAGCTTAATGTAGATTCCTTTCACCAATGGCGTCTCCGCCACCATTTCCGATCTATGTCTCTCATAAAACGCCCTGACACTATCGGGGTTTACTTGGATCTGTTTGCCGGCGCTCATCTTCCGCATATATTCGGCCACGATCAGCCGGTTGCGGTAGTCCTCCACCTTACGGTTGATTTCCTCAATCTCCGGAAGCTTGCTTTTCGCCATATCCGTCAGGACCATACTTTCCACCCATTTGCCGACAATCTTATGAAAAAGAGCAAGGCTGTCTTTAGTCTCCAATCCTATGGGAATCTTTTCCACGACATCACGTTCGCTCAGCACAGAATCGCCAATACTGAGAAGGATATCTGAAGAGGGAAGCGGTTTTTCCCCGCTTCCGCATGAATTGAGAACTAACAATAAGACCAAAGGCACCTTCCGTAAGGAAGCTGCCAGCAAGCCGACATCAGCTGCTTTTAGGCTGACATCGCAGGGTCTGTTTCTCTTTTTTCGTCCGATGGTCATTGATAGCCGATGGTCACTCCATCTTTTTCAGTTCTTTTTTATTGACCTTGACGGGATATTTCCTTTTAAGGGCTTCCACCCATCTTGATTCAAGTTCTGCCTGATAGTCGCTCGTCACCTGCCCTCTGACGTCTGCCTCCTCCTCAGGAGCGTCAAGAAGCCTCCCGTCAAGGATGAAATATGCCTGCATACCGGAGGAAGCTTTGGCAGCCGGAGCGCCAAACATGAGATTGTCTATCATAGCATTATTACCCTTCTCTACAAGGAATTTCTCAATTTTTGCCTTCCCTTTGAATTCCTTCCTAAGCTTTGCGACGATTGAATCCGAGGATAACCCGGCTGCATAGTCCCTTACCGCTGATTCGATTGAATCATTCTGCACCTGCACCAGAATACCTTTTGCCCGGAGAGAATCCCAGACATATTTTTCACGGTGGGCATTGAAGTATTTTTCAAGTCCTTCCTTGTCTTTGGAGGCCTTATCCCAGACATTTGCCAGGCTTATCTCATAAAGAAGACTTCCGTCGCGGTATTCATTCAGAAGATTCCTATATTCGGGTTCATGGGCATATAGCCAGTCTTTCTCAGCTTCAAGCAATTGCCGATTAAAGAATGAAAGAAGCGAAGAATCAATCATCTCGCAAGCTCCGACAGGATCTGACGTGCGGAGATTGGATATGAATCCAATGAAATCCGCCACCGGCACTTTCTTATCTCCGATACTAAGGATTGTGAGGGATGCAAAATCCGGACTGCCGCATTTCTCGAAAAACAGGGAATCGATTCCTCCCTCCGATGCAATGTCCTTCAATTTTGAAACCATGTCCTCCTCAATGTGGGCATGATGCTTTTCCGCGAGCCTGTTGGTCTGGTGGCTAAGTATCATGCCATGTCGCGGATCGCGCGGATTGCTGACCATCTTCAGTACCCCGTTTTTTATTTCCTCAGCAGTTGGAGCACCTTTACTTCCAGTACGCTTGATGATATGCCAGCCAAACCGGCTTTTTATCGGGCTCGATATTTCCCCATCAGATAGAGAATATGCAGTCTCTTCGAATTCGGGAACCATATCGCCGGGGCCAAACCAGGAAAGGTCGCCCCCAGCTACTGCCGATCCGCTGTCATCGGAATTCACTTTTGCAATTTCCCCAAAAGCATCCGGATTGGCAGCGACCACAGAATACAGGCTGTCTATTTCCCTTTTCGCTTTACCTCGGCTTTCATCAGAGGCATTCTGCGGAACCATTTTCATGATATGGGAAGCCCTTATCCTTCCTTTGGAAGGACGACAGGCTCCGGTAGTCAAAATATGGTAAGCAACGGGCGATTCCACTATGCCCGACAATTCTCCCCGGGGGGTGGCATAGGCTGCAGTCTCGAATTCATAAGGGAACCGTCCGGCACTAAGATATCCTATACTTCCGGCGGAGTCTGCAAGGCTATGGTCCTGAGAAAACCTTGCAGCCATTCGTCGGAAATCAGCTCCATTTGCAATCTCCCTCCGTATGCTGTCAAGACGCTGCCTGATCAATACGTTTTCCGACGGCGATTTCCCTTTCAACAGCATAATGTGGCTTGTGGCCACCTCTGTTTGCAGTCTTCGCGCCTGCTCCTCAACAAGAGTAAGAAGATAAGTGGAATCCACAAGATACGGTTCTGCAAGGTCATCTCGATATTGGGCCATCTCCCTGCGGAATGATGCAAGCGTGTCGATTCCGGCAGCCCTTGCATCGGCCACTTTAAGCTTGTAGATTTTGAACATCTCTACATAATCATCCAAAGATAGGGGGGAAAGCTGCTGTTGGCTGTTCTTATGGAAAAGATATTCAAATTCCGACTTAGGGACATCGACACCGTTTACGGTCATTATGATGGCATCTTTCTCAGCCCAGGCATATGCGCAAGCTGAAAGCAACACACCCGCAAGGATCTTATTCTTCATCTTGGGAAGTAATGATATTATATGAAATTTCTTTTGAGACTGTATCATTTGATTGGCGAAGATTCCCCAGAAGTGGCTAAGGGCTTCGTCATTTATGAAACGAAATCAGAGGGATAAAATTTTGATTACTTGTAAACTTTTTACGATTGCATAAATTCTCACATACATTCTTGCAGGGCGGCAACATTTATGGAAGCCGACAGAAATGGCGTCAGTTGCCCATCTCCGACAGGAATTTCACCCTTACAAGCCTGATTTCTTCCTCCGTGAATTCATCGCCAAGCTCTTGTATGGCCGCCTCAAGGTCGTCTTCCTGACTCTCCTTAAAGAAATCTATTATGTCGAGCTCGCGGTCTTCATCCATTATCTCATTGAGGAAGTAGTCTATATTGAGTTTGGTGCCGGCCTCTACGATGGCTTCTATTTCATCTATAAGCTCATCAAACTCAAGGCCATTGCTTTCGGCAAGCTCCTCAAGGTCGATCTTACGGTCGATGCTGTGGATAATCGAAATTTTAAGCTTGCTCTTATTAGCCATCGAGCGAACCCGGATATCTTCCGGCCTTTCTATTTCATTCTCATCCACGTGCCGCTTGATAAGGCTGACGAATTCCTCGCCATATCGCTTTGCCTTTCCGGCGCCAACGCCGGGTATGTTGGCAAGCTCGTCGAGCGTGACAGGATAGTTTGTCGCCATGGCCTCAAGGCTCGGCTCCTGAAAAATCACGTAGGGGGGGAGACCAAACTTTTTGGCAATCTTCTTGCGCAAATCCTTCAGCATATTATAAAGCATTGGATCTACAGCACACGATGCCCCTCCCTTTATCTGGGGCTCGACTTCGATATCGGAGAAATCCGTATCTTCCACAATTTTAAATGAAACCGGCTTTTTCAGGAATTTTTTTCCTTTCGACGTAACTCCAATGGCTCCGAAATTCTCCATGTCGCTTTCCAGATAGCCGGCGATCGTGGCTTGTTTGATGATAGCGGAGATGGTCTTTTCTTCCGTGTCGGGAAGACTGCCGAATTCCTCCAATTTGTCGTGATTATACGACCTCACCTCGTCGGTGGCCCGTCCGATCAAGACATTGACAAGATAATCTGGATTATACTTTTCCTTAAGTGCGATGACCGTCTCTATGACGGCGCAAAGTTCTTCTTTTGCTTCCACTTGTGTTTTAGGATTTAAACAATTGTCGCAATTCCCGCAATTCTCAGCGTCGTATTGCTCACCAAAATAATGTAAGAGTATTTTTCTGCGACATACCGACGACTCAGCATAGCTCGCGGTCTCAGCGAGCAAATGGCGTCCGATTTCCTGCTCGGATGCCGTTTTGCTTTGCATCAGTTTGTCAAGTTTTTGAAGATCTTTTTTTGAATAGAATGTGATGCACTTTCCCTCTCCTCCGTCGCGACCCGCACGTCCGGTCTCCTGGTAGTAGCCCTCAAGGCTTTTGGGTATGTCATAGTGTATCACGTATCTTACGTCGGGTTTATCAATGCCCATTCCGAACGCTATGGTAGCCACAATGACCTCGACTTTTTCCTGAAGGAATGCATCCTGATTGTCAGATCGAGCCACGGTGTCCATACCTGCATGATAAGGCAAAACCTTTATGTCGTTAAGTTTCAGTGTCTCAGCCAGTTCCTCCACCTTTTTACGACTCAGGCAATAGACAATGCCCGATTTTCCGGGATTGCCCTTAATGAAACGGATGATGTCACGGTCGACATCTTTCGTCTTCGGTCGCACCTCGTAATAAAGGTTGTGGCGGTTAAAACTCGACTTGAAGACAAGGGAGTCAAGCATCCCGAGATTCTTCTGTATGTCGTGCTGCACTTTAGGAGTGGCAGTAGCAGTCAGGGCGATAAGGGGCCTTTGCCCCACCTCGTTGATAATCGACCGTATCCTTCGATACTCGGGTCGGAAATCATGCCCCCATTCTGAAATACAATGGGCCTCATCCACGGCATAAAAGGATATTTTCATCTGGCGCATAAACGCCATGTTGTCTTCCTTGGTGAATGACTCCGGAGCCACGTAGAGCAGCTTCGTACGGCCTTCGAGCACGTCGGCCTTCACCTTGTCTATCATCGACTTGTTGAGCGAAGAATTGAGAAAGTGGGCAATGCCGTCGTCTTCCCCATAGTTGCGCATGGCGTCCACCTGATTTTTCATCAAGGCTATTAGGGGAGAGATTACGATCGCCGTGCCCTCCGACATAATGGCCGGAAGTTGATAGCAGAGGGATTTACCCCCTCCCGTGGGCATTAATACGAATACGTCCTTGCCGTCGAGAAGACTGTTGATTATCTCGAGTTGGTTGCCTTTGAAATTATCGAATCCGAAATTGTATTTCAGGGCTTCGTGAATCGCTTTGATGTCTGCCATGTGCGTTTGAGGTTCGAAGATTAAAAAAAAGTCAACTCTCCTGATATTGATGAGTTGAGCAATCGCAGAAAAGATTGCCGAGAGTTGGATTCCGGTCTCTTTTGAGGATTACTTAATACAAAGTTAAAAAATTTTCTTGAAATTTCAAATACCCCCTGCATTATTTTTCACGGCTGACGCATCTTAATTTTTTACAAAATCAAAACTTTTTAAGGCATAAAGTAGATAGTCGTTGTCCCATC
>VSPO01000039.1 GCA_009775375.1 Muribaculaceae bacterium
ATGGTACTGCGAAAGCGGGAGAGTAGGTAATCGCCGCCTTAGAAAAGGAAGCAGAAATGCTTCCTTTTTTTTTATGCCCCGACGGGTCGGGAAAGCAGGATAAGAGGGAAGGGTTCTGACAGGATGGCTGTCAGAACCCCTTTAGGATTTAGCGGGATTAATCGGGATTAGCGGGATGGGTCAGGAATATTTTTTTCGGTATTCTGTTGGAGAGACGCCTGTATGATGTTTGAAGTATTTCCCGAAGAATGATTGATTGGCGAAATTGAGATAGACAGCTATTTCCTGGATGGTCATGTCGGTGGTCTTCAGAAGCACCTTGGATTCCATTATGACGTAGTTCTCAATCCAGTCCCCGGCGGTGCGGCCTGAAATCTCTTTCACAACGGATGAAAGGTGTTTCGGGGTGATGCACAATTTCCTGGCATAATATGCCACCAGCCTCTCTATTCTGAAATTTTCGCTCACGGCGATTATAAACTTTGCCATGAGTTCCTGCTTTCTTGTCCTCGCGCTCTGTTCGTCGGACGCGGAGCGGGTGTTTATTTCCATCATCTCATATAGCGCCGCCTGAAGCATGCACAGCACTTTCTGTTTAAGGAACGGCGTTTGCGGTCCTTGCAATTTTTCTCTCAGAAATTTATAGAAGTTGAGAATCCCGTCGGCCTCTTTATCATTCAGCATTGTGACCGGTTCGGCGCGATGATGGAGAAGGAGGGGAAGAAGGTCGGTCAGCTTTGGGAGAACATCCTCAACGACGTGTCTGGAACAAGCCACAGCCGAGTATTTGAAATCAGACGAAAAGTCAGAAAGGAATATATAGTTTTTAGGTTGGATCACGATAAGGGTGTTGGGACGGAGTTCATACTCAGAAAGGTCGATACCTATCTTTCCGGAACCAGACGTGACGAGAATTATCATAAGTGCGTCGATTCTAACCGGAAAAATATCTTCCTTTGAGGTCGTGGCAGTACTGTCGAATACGAGTATCTCGCCATTAAGGTTATCATTATTTAGATTGGCGGCCATCTGTTGGAGTGAAATGACATCCGCCGTGTTTGTTTCGTAGCTCATAGGTCTATTTGATGTTATTGGTGTCAAAATTAACAAAAAATATGGAATTTCATGGTGAGAAATTCCATTTTAAGGAAATTTAGGAAAACGGGGTGTGACGGCAGGGGGATTGATGTTTAGAGCGCGACCCCGAAATTTTAAGAGACGTGCTCTAATCCGTTTTGGACATCCTACGCCGCATCGCCCTCCATACGAACGACAGATGACGTAGAATCGTTTTGCCCATCCCATAATGGTTTGCCATTATTCGGAAGCGCTCTTTAAGCGAAGGGATTTTATTTTTATCGGTCAGCCCGTCCGACAGATAATCAATGACCACGGTCTTTAGATTAATGCATTTTCCCGGTTTGGATCTTAGCAGGCATCTGACGGTCCAGTCGTAGTCTGCGGAAAATCTATACGAGGTGTCGTAGTCGGGGGCGAGGTCTTTTCTGACCATGAAAGCCTGATGGCATATGAGCATCCCTTTAGAGAATGATTCGAAGGTCAGGAGGTCAGGCACGGAAAGATGTCGAGGCCCAAGCAGCTTCCTATCAGAATCCACAATCACCGTATCGCCATATATTATGTCGGGGCTCTTTTTAGCGGCCTCGGCATATAGCGACAGGATAGCCGGAGAATGGAAAGCGTCGCCTGCATTCAGAAACAGGACGTAGCGTCCTTTCGCCATGTGGAGACCTTTGTTCATGGCATCATACAGACCGTTGTCGGGCTCGCTCAGCACCCTTAGGCGAGGCGAAGCCATACCTCGGGCAATAGGGATTGTCTCATCGGAAGAAGCCCCATCGATGATGATGTGCTCGAAGTCGGTGAAATCCTGCCTGCCGACGGATTCCATGGTTGCGGGAATCTGGCGGGCGGCATTGAAAGTTATTGTGATGATGGATATCAGAGGATTGTCTGTCATAATGGTGAAATTTTTGGTCTCAGCTACAAAAATAAGAAAAAAAACTGAGACTTTGCTAAAAACCGGGTGACGAAATGAAGAAGATGCCAACCGTATTGATAAAAATCAGGAAATGAGATAGGAAAGGAGGAATCAACAGGTGCTATAATTTGGATTGGTTACAAATTATCAAATAAGCCTTCAGAATAGTTGCGCAAGTGGCCGGGAAATTCTAAATTTGCATGAAAATAGCTAATACAAAAATAAACAACTTTAAAAGAAACAACTATGGCATACGTAATTGGCGAAAACTGCATCGCATGCGGCACTTGCATGTCTGTTTGTCCTGTGGACGCAATCTCTGAGGGCGACATCTATCA
Organism: Muribaculaceae bacterium; assembly: GCA_009775375.1. Lineage (GTDB taxonomy): Bacteria > Bacteroidota > Bacteroidia > Bacteroidales > Muribaculaceae > Lepagella. Next base: position 2,341 of record VSPO01000039.1, read on the forward strand.
CATCGACCCCGACACATGCATCAGCTGCGGCAGCTGCGCTCAGGTTTGTCCTAACGACGCTATCACAGAGGGCTAATCCCTTATGGCATCGGAAAGACTTTTTCCGGCCCCCTTATTTCGATAAGGCGGCCGGAAATTTCTTTTTTTTTATTAATTTTGTAAGTTCGATGAAGGGGGCGCAACTTTTATGCTTCCCAATCGGTTAGAACAGATAGAGAATCTCCGCCGGAGAGATGCCGGCCATAAAACACCAATACACATGGACAGAGTAAAAGTCAAGATAATCAACAAAAGCCATCATCCGCTCCCCTCCTATGGCACATTCGAGGCAGCGGGAATGGATGTCAGGGCTTTCCTGCCCGAAGGTCCCGTCACTCTTAAGGCCGGCGACAGAGCCTTGATTCCAACGGGGCTGTATATCCAGCTTCCGCAAGGGTATGAGTGCCAGATACGTCCGAGATCGGGTCTTGCGCTAAACTATGGGCTGTCGATTGCCAACACTCCCGGAACGGTCGATGCCGACTACAGGGGGGAGATCGGGATCATCCTCATTAATTTCGGCAAGGAGGATTATACCGTGGCCGACGGAGAGCGGATCTGCCAGATGGTGGTGAAGCAGTATTCACACGTGGAATGGGAAGAGACCGACAGGCTCGACCATACAAAAAGGGAAGACGGCGGATTCGGCCATACGGGCACCGCATAAAAAAGAGAAACACAGGCGTTGGGATGTATGACGGAAGCACCCCGGACATGAACCCGCCCCAATATAGAAGATTTTGAAAAAAAAGACCCACATATTGCTGATGTTGCTGGCAGCGCTGACCGTGTTCGCAACCTTTGCCGCAACCGATTCCTCCCAACGCAAAAAGGCACGTTATTACTATCTCGAAGGAGCGAGGATGCAGGCCGAGGGAAAGATGCCGGAGGCCTACGAATACTATAAGAAGGCTTACATGGCCGACTCCTCCTATGATGAGGCTGCCTCGGCTTATGGAGTGAACCGGCTCATGGTCAAGACCGAACCCATGCAGAGCAGCGAGGAGCTTATGAAGTCGCTGGAGATGATGCGTCGATTTGTGGATTCTTATCCGGGCGACAACTATGAATCGCGTTCATATGCCTTTGTCGCCTCAAGACTCGACACGCTTCCCGAAGCTATCCGGATATACCAGCGTCTCGATTCCCTGAATCCTGCCGACGGAGTCACGTTGCTTCAACTGTCGGATGCCTACATGGCATCCGGAGAGACCGACAAGGCTCTCGCCACGCTCGATCGGTTTGAGACGACACAGGGAAAGTCTCCTCAGCTGTCGCTGAAGAAGATGAGCTTCCTTCTGGCCAAGGGCGACACGATCGGAGCCGTGGCCGAAGTCGACAAACTTATCGCCTCCAATCCCAAAGAGCCTGATTTCAGAATCCTGAAGGGCAACCTCTATGAAGTGATCGGCGACAATGATTCCACTCTTGCCGCCTATAAGCAGGCCGAGGAGATCAATCCCGACAACGGAGCCGCGAAAATAGCGCTTGCCACCTATTATAAGGCGCAAGGCGACAGTGTGGCCTATGACGCGAAGGTGTATGAGGCATTGCTCTCCGAGGATTTCGAGCTTGAAGACAAACTGTCGCTCCTCAGCGAATACCTTCAGACCTTGCTCGACGCCAGCAGCGACACGTCGCGTGGCGATCATCTCTTTTCGGTGCTGCAGGAGCAGTGTCCACATGAACCGAAAGTGCTCGACCTCGCCGCACGCTACAGCGGGGCGAAGGGCGACTTTAAAGACGCGAAAGAGCAGATTGGGTATGCCATCGACCTTGACCCCGGCAATATAGAGTATTGGGGCTCCCTTATCCGTTTCCAGCTTGCCGAGGATGACGGGAAAGGCGCCATGACCACGTATAAGAAATCCTTAGAACACATCACTCCGACCGATCCCTATAAACTTCTATACGCCTCCGCAGCCACTATCGCCAAAGATTATGAGGAGGCAGAGAAGGCATATGCAGAGCTTATTCATTCAATAAATCCATCCTTGCCTCTGACCGACCCCGTTACCGACGAGAAAACACGCGGCTCGCTCAACTATGAAGGACTTAACCATGTCTGTTCGCTCTATACCATGCTCGGCGACATGTACTACACCTCCGGGCAAACCGACAAGACATTCAAGGCCTACGACAACGCCCTCTTCTTCTTCCCATCCAACCCCATGACCCTCAACAATTATGCTTATTTCCTCGCCGAGAGCGACGGCGATATCGACAAGGCGGAGGAGATGAGCAGGAAGGCAATTGAGCAGGAACCTGAAAACGATACGTATCTCGACACCTACGCATGGGTGCTTTTTAAGAAAAAGGACTATAAGGAGGCTCTCGAATACCAGAGGAAGGCTCTTGAGGCGGCCGAGAAGAACGGGCAGGTGGAGAATGCTGAGTTTTATAGCCATTACGGCGACATCCTTTTCATGAACCATTTGCCGGAGGAGGCGTTGGAGAATTGGAAGAAAGCCCTCAAGCTTGAGCCTGACGACGAGCTTCTGAAAAAGAAGGTGGAAAACAAAACCTTTTTCTACGAATGAGACATAGAATCATTATATTGGCCATCCTTTCATGGATTTTGGCATTCAATCAGCATGCGTGGGCCCAGACCCCCGTGGCTCCCGACATAAAAGGAATCGCGATTGACTCCATTACAGCAGGCTGGAACGACTGGACCACTGTCAGCATTTCCGGAAAATTCAAGATGGCGGGTTTGCCATTGTCGCCTACAGTCAAGATATTCATGGAGCGCGACAGCGTGATACGTATCTCCCTCAGGGCTCCGCTTCTGGGGGAAGTGGGGAGAGCGGAAATCGCCGATTCCATGATTCTTGTCGTCAACAAGATGAACAAGACCTACGTGGAAGAGCCAATCTCCAAGGCATTGTCCTACTATCCTGGCGGGGTAGCCGACCTGCAGAATCTCCTGCTCGGAAGGATAGTCCTGCCGGGTTTCGGATTGTTGTCGCCCGAAAATCAGGAATCCGTGGAGATATATGAGGGCGAGGGGGGGGCGGCGATGCTCGTGGCTTCCGAGGAGGCAGCGTTGCCGGGATTCAACTACGGGTATCTTGTCTCGCCCGAATGGCTGACCGCAGCTTTGATGGTGCTTCCCGAAAAACATGAGGATGTGGTGGTCAAGCTCGAATACGAATATTTCGACAATGGCTACGACCTGAGATTCGACTATATTTCTGAGAAAAAAAAATACCAAGCCATATTGGAGCTCAACGCTCCGGAATGGGAGGGAAAGGGATTTGATGCAATCCGCATAAACTCCAGATTCAGAAAGCTTCCTTTCGATAAATTTATCAAATCATTCTGACAATGAAGTGGCCGTCACTTTTCATGAACATCAATAGCAACTACATAAAAGTCATGTTGGCAGCGGCCATCATGACTCTGTCGCCTTCATTGGAGGGAATGGCGATACCTTCAGCTTCCGAGCAACAGACCACATCGAAGGGACGGCGTCAGGAATCCGGAAAAAAAGGTAATGCCGCGGCAGCAAAAAAGCGAGGGGCGAAGTCGGCTGCAAAAGGGAATCCGGGCCGGTCAAAGGAGACTTCGGCCGATGTCAGGAAGCGTCAGGAAGCTACTCAAAAGGAGATAAAGCTCGCGAAAGAGCAAATTGCGGAGAACGAACGCTCGATAAAAAGGGGGCTGAACGAACTTGGGAAACTTGAGACCGACATAACGACTTCACAGGCAAAGATAAAGACGACGACAGAGCAGATAGCCGAGATGACAGGCCGGATTGGCACTCTTGAGAATGGCATAAAGGGGAATGAGAAGGAACTTCAACGCCTCCGTACGGAGTATCTGAAAGCCGTCAAGAAGATGAGGCTTGCCCGGCGCAACAATTCGGAGCTGGCCTTCATATTCGCTTCGAAAAGTTTTAACCAGGCATTGCGCAGGATGCGCTATCTTCGTCAGTTCTCTGAATGGAAAGACCGTCAGTCGGCAGTGATTGCCGGGAAGACGGCCGAGCTTAAAAGCCAGAAAGAGGAGCTTGCGGAGAGCAAGCGTCGCCAGGACGCCATGCTGTCGCGACAAAGGGCGGAGGAATCCACCCTGAAGGAGCAACATGCCAAACAGGATGCCATAGTTGCCGGATTGAGGAAAAACGGCGATGCGCTGAAGACGCATCTTAGCAAGAAGCAGGCCGAGGCCAATCAACTCCGCAACCGTATAGCCCAGCTTATAGCAGCCGAAGAGGAGGCCCGCAGGGCCAAGGAGGAGCAGGAGCGCAAGGCCGCCGAGGAGAAAGCCCGCCGCGAGGAGGAGCGACGTCTTGCCCGCGAAGCTGAGGAGAAGGCGGCACGTGAGGCCGAACTCCTCGCGCAATCCGAGAGGAAGGCCGAGCAGGAAAAAGAGGCGAAGAAGAGGGAAGAGGATGAGAAGCAAAAAGCTGACAAGGATTCTGATAAAAAAGATAGCAAAAAGGAGCAGCAGAAGAAAGACGAGCAGAAAAAGAAAGAGAAGCAGAAGAAGTCAGATAAGAAGAAATCCGACAAAGGAAAGTCTTCCGACGTGAATTACGCGGATGCTAGGAAAAGGACGCCGAGGGGCGTGGCAAAGACTTCGGGCGACAAAAAGGGGATAGCCTCAGCCGCCAAGTCGTCGGCTGCGGCAGGGAATTTCGCAGGGATGAAAGGGAGTCTTCCAAGACCTGCGTCAGGGAGCTTCAAGGTCACTTCGAGATTCGGCCGCCAGTCGTTGCCCGACTTGCCCGATGTGGTGTATGACAATCCCGGAATTGATGCGGAAGTGTCGTCGGGTGCATCTGCTTTAGCTGTCTACGGGGGCAAGGTGTCGGGCGTATATGTTTTGCCCGGCTACAACACCGTCGTCATAGTCAACCATGGAAATTATTATACCGTCTACGGCAATATATCGTCGCCGGCGGTAAAGGTAGGCGATCAGGTGAGGGCCGGGCAGGGTCTTGGCCGTCTTGCGCCTGACGAAGACAACAGCGGCAGCAGCTCCATCCACTTCGAGGTCTGGAAAAACAGGGAGAAGCTCAACCCTCTCGATTGGATTCGATGAAGCGCGTGAAGGCTGGCTAATCGCTTCTTGCATTTTAAAGCCTATTAATAAATAAAATTTGGCCATTAAGTGTTTTATTAATGCAGTATTAATATAAATTAAGATATGTTTAATTAATTTAACTAAAAAATAACAGAGTGTAAATTTTTCATGTTAATTTTGCAAAAAAATATAATATGAAAAGAAAAAGAAAAATATTGTTATTCTTATGAGTCTGGTCCTCTCTGTTGGATATCTCATAAGTGAAGAACCGTTGTCAAAATCCGAGCTTTGTTTGGTTAATGATAATTATAATCCAAATTGGGCAGATGACTATGATAAATTATCGAAAGAAGGTAAACTTGCTTGGGGAACAATGGAAACTGTTATAGGGTTTGGAATTGGCATAATTAATCCAATAGCAGGAGTTGCATATACGCTTTGATATTATACAATAAAACCAATGTTTCGAGACAAGTTTGATAGGGTGTCAATAATGCCCTTCTTATGGTGTATAATATCGGTAGGGGCTAGTAAATATTCCTTATTTACTGCGATTATGTGTGGTGTGTCTATTGTTATTGCAATAGTGCTAACATATGTTAGTTGTAGATATATATGTGGCAAATACAAATATGGGAGTAATTATATTAGATATGTTGCATCGAGTTTGAGTTATCTTATCTTCATAGGAATTTGTAATGTTATGTATGTAATCTTGTCAATAGGGTTCTATCGTAGTGCCTTTGTGTTTTTTGCAATGTTGTTTATATCATGCGTATTAAACATTGGTTACGTTAAGACGGCTATAAAGAATATAGTGCAAGAAAATGAATAGTAGTGAAATACGACTCATTTTTATTTATGCGATTGTGAGCTTTTTTATTTGGGGATTGGGTTTTGCCATTTCTTACATGATACCCTATGAAAGTCTATATTTTGAAAATGTAGACTTAGCGGAAAATGGGTTAAAAGATTGCGAACGAATTATTTCTTCTTACGATGCGAGTAAAGTAATAATTTGGAGGAATCTCAAATGTGCTTTTATTAATTGTATTGGGTTTTGTTCATTTGGATTTACGACATTCTGTAACTTACTATATAAGTAAGTGTTCAGATTATTCCTATACATGTCTTATCCAATCTGAGCGCTGGATTTCAACCCGTGATTCAGTTATGATGGAACCCCATCACGCCATCATCACAAGTCGAAATCCCGTCCCTCATATTGGCAATCCATGTATAGGAATAATCTGAACACTTACTTAATGGATTTCTTCATGGTTTGTCAATTCGATTCTGGATAAGTCATATTGGAGAAGAAAGCGCGTTAGCTCGGATCTTTACTCATAGTTTTGAATTGATAGGACTATATTTAAGTGGAGCAGTAGGATTTTATGGAGCAACAATTTTGATTAAATTTTTGTTTGATAAAATTTCAAGAGTCTCTAAATGTGTAAATGTTTCCTTATTTTTTATGATTATTGCTATATTAATCATAGTATTTGCAGGCTTTATTGAAGGCTATGTTTCCTTATGTGTATAGTGTAATGTATCGTTAATATGGGTAAAATGCACTCTGCATGGTAATTATTCATCTGGTCAGTTACATATCCTCGTATTACACATAAAGTTATTAAGTCATTTCACTAGTTGATAAATTTTATGAAATCTTCAAGTAAAATTACATATGATAATGGAATTGGTTTCGTTCTTAGAATCCTTATTCTGTTTTTATTTTGTGTCCAGAATTCTATATACACGGATTCTCTATGGAACCTCATTTCATTTGATGAACAAGTTTATAAAATTGTGCAGCCATATAGAATCTTATCCTCGATTATTGCGTTTTTAAGCGCATTTGTATTATGGTTTGTTGTAATGGTTATATTTCATTTATCAGCATCGATATTTAGTGAAAAGGAAGTAAGATATGAATTGTTGCTAAAATCTTCTATATTATATCTACTTATTCCTCTAATATCGGAATTTATAGTAAATGTCTTTCTTTTTTTTCAAGATGGTTCAATACATAATCATGAAGAGTTAAAGTCATTGTTCGTAAAGTCGCCGTACTGTTATTTTAAATACGCAATGTGGATGTCCTATGTTTTGTACATGGCATGTATGATTAAACTAGTTCATTATATTTATAAGATTCGGTTAACGTTGTCTGCCGTGTCGATTGTATTGTCTGTAATAATATGGGTCATATGTTTAATTTTTAAAATGATTTGATTCTAATACCGATGGCTATTATTATTTTGACACCATAAGTTGTGCGTTATGAAGATTTGAGCTTTTTTTTGATTAGAAGAACAGAAATTATGAGAGCTATAAATGTCCACATGGACATAAAAAAGATTGGTGTTGTGGTTATTGTAATAAATGAAAATGCGAAATTTACAGATACAAGAGATATTGCGATGACCATGGATAGTATTGTTTTTCTACCGAATCGGTAGCCGTAGAAGTGGCGATTGACGAAGTAGTAGATTGCGAGGCAGAGCACGTTGTCGGCCACGAGGGCGTATCCAAGTCCGGCGAGTCCGTAGAAATGGAAGAAAACGAGGCTGAGAAGGAGGGTGAGGAGGTTGCAGGTCACGCCTTCCAGCCAAAAGAACAGTTTCTTGTTGCCCTTTGCGAAGGATATGTAGGCCATCGGAAACATCAATGCGCGGAAGAGAATGCCTATCCCCATCCAGCGCATCAGTGAAGTCACGGGCATAAATTCCTTAGATAGAAGTAATTCGATTAGAATCGGGGAGGTCATGATAAGCAGGCAGACGGCAGGGGCAATGATCGCGGATACGATTTCAGTCTGGCGGTTGACAATCTCCCGCATCCGGACATTGTCGGAAGCCTCCTTTGAGAGACGGGGGAAATAGTCCATGGCCATGGCTGCGAATACCATTCCCGAATACTGGTTGGTCACGGAATTGGCTGCCTGATAAAGGCCAAGGGTGTCGGCCGAACCGAAGGCGTTGACGTAGATGCTTATGGCATATTGCACGATTGCGAGAATCAGGTCGTTGGCCATAAGCAGAATCCCCAAAGAGACAAGACGACGCGCCACCGGAAGATGGTCTTTCCGGCAAAACTTGCCGACAGGGAATGAGACCTCCTTCCTGACCGAGATTGTGGAAAAAATCCACATAGACAGGGCCAGCGCGACCATTGCCGGGACGATGCCTTTGGTGCCGAAGAAATAATACAGCGGAATCCCCACGAAAAGACCGGTCAGTCCGCCCACGACCGAAGCCATCGACAGACGCTTTACGCTGTGCAGCCCTTGCAGGATGGAAAGATTGCCATTGAAAGCCACGGTCAGTCCGACGGCTATCCCGAGGATGACGAATTGCCATGCCATGTCGGGATTGCCAAACGTGATTTCACTAAGCAGCCGGGAGAAGAGAACGCACAACAATGCGCCGGCCAAAGCCGTCAGGGTGATCGATCGACGTATGGCCGGAAGGATACCCGACAGCTTTTCGGGGGAATCGGAATCAGCTGCCACCTCTTTGACAATTGCCAGATTAAGTCCGAGCGAGGCCAGACGTTGGATGGAGTTGGCGGAATTCGTGAATAGCGCGGAAATTCCCATTCCCTCCGGTCCGAGCAACATTGCCACGAATTTACCCCTCACGAGCGAAATGAGGATATTCAAAATCTGGACGCCCCCGAATATGGAAGTGCCTTTGATTATGCTTTTATATGAATTGTCGTGTTCTGCCATTAGGAGGCGAGGTGTCTTTTTTGATGTCGAAGAAATAACTTCTATGATAGATAAACGAGGAAAAGGGATGCCAAATTATTTTTCTACATGTTTGATGGGAATAAAAAAAGATGCGGCCATTGGCCACATCAGCAATTAATACGAGCGCTAAGCTCTTTGTTTCAATACTCTAAGTCAGATGAATCTTGCCGGAGTGCAATCCCCCGTGATTCTGAGGCTCTGACTTCTGCCGATTGTACGGAACAAGCGGCGAACTTCTGATTTGCAAGTTTTAATCATTCTGGTCATAATACTAATTTTTGTGAGCGTGTCGGCAAGCATAATTGAATGTTCCTGTTGAATTGTTTCGTTTAATAGCACGTTTGCCGGCAGCTCTGGTTATACCAATTTTTTACCTGCTTGACAGCTGACTCTTCAGCCTGTCGTTTGTCTATATAACGTAGGAAAGTGTGAATTTGTGCGAAAATATGTTGAAAAAATATGTTTAAAAACATATTTAACATAGAGATTATTATTAAACAGCAAATTAAAGATTGTTAAAAAGAAGTGTTAAAGTATGGGATTTGAACGCTTCAGAAAGACCATAGTCGGTTTTTAGTATCATAAAAAGGGGCTTGCCTCAAGTGTGGCAAGCTCCCTATCGCAGTATTTCGTTCTTATCGATTCTTGTACATATCCTCGTAGTAGCGTTCGTAGTCGCCGGAGGTGATGTTGTCCATCCAGTCCTGGTTGTCGAGATACCAACGGACGGTCTTTTCGATACCCTCTTCAAACTGTAGCGAGGGTTCCCAGCCGAGTTCGCTCTGAAGTTTGCGGGAATCAATGGCATAGCGCATGTCGTGGCCAAGGCGGTCGGTCACGTAGGTGATAAGCTCGTCGGAGTAGCCTTCCGGATTTCCGAGCAGACGGTCCACCGTCTTTATTATCACTTTGATGATGTCGATGTTCTTCCACTCGTTGAAGCCACCGATATTGTAGGTCTCCGCCACTTTTCCATTGTGGAAAATCGTGTCTATCGCACGGGCATGATCCTCTACAAACAGCCAATCGCGCACGTTTTCACCCTTGCCGTATACCGGAAGAGGCTTGCGATGGCGGATGTTGTTGATGAAGAGCGGTATCAGTTTTTCGGGGAACTGATATGGCCCGTAGTTGTTGGAGCAATTCGTCACGATGGTGGGCATACCGTAGGTGTCATGATAGGCCCGTACGAAATGGTCGCTTGAGGCTTTCGAAGCGGAATAGGGGCTGTGGGGATTATACTTGGTGGTTTCGAGGAAGAACTCCGTGCCGTAGGCATGATGATGTTCGGAAGATGCTGCCGTGGTGAAGGGGGACTCTATCCCCTCCGGATTAGTGAGTTCGAGCGCACCGTAAACCTCGTCAGTGGAGATGTGGTAGAAGCGTTTACCCTCGTATTTCTCAGGCAATGACTCCCAGTATTCCTTTGCGGCTTGCAGCAGGGCGAGTGTGCCCATGACGTTGGTGCGGGCAAAGGTGAAGGGGTCTTTTATCGAGCGGTCGACGTGGCTTTCAGCGGCGAGATGGATTACGCCGTCGATTTCATATTCGCGGATGATTCGTCGCATCTCGTCGAGGTCAGCGATGTCGGCACGCACGAAAGTATAGTTGGGTTTATCCTCGATGTCCTTTAGATTGGCGAGATTGCCGGCATAAGTCAGTTTGTCGAGATTGACGATATGGTAGTCGGGATATTTATTGACGAAAAGGCGGACCACGTGGCTTCCAATGAATCCTGCGCCGCCGGTTATTAGTATATTCTTATGCTTCATTTTCTTTCAGATTTTTAATACATTTTTTCAACGAGTCTGTCCAATAGGCGACTTTCATGCCGAAAGTTTCTTTGAACTTGGTCTTGTCGAGTACGGAGTAGGAGGGACGGGTCACTTTAGAGGGGAATTCGTCGCTGTGGCATGGCTGAATGTCGCAGCCGGTGTTGCCCGCATACTCTGCAATCATTTTGGTGAAGTCATACCATGAGCAGACTCCTTCGTTGGAATAATGGTAGATACCTTCATTGCCTTTGAAAGCCCGGTTTTCTATGATGTGGAAGATGGCATCCGCAAGGTCTTGGGCATAGGTAGGAGTGCCTGTTTGGTCGAACACGACCTTCAACTCCGGTTTTGTTGCCGTCAAGTTGAGCATGGTCTTCACAAAGTTCTTGCCATACTCGGAGTATAGCCAAGCAGTGCGGAAAATAAGGGCTTTGGCACCGCTTTCAGCAATGGCCTGCTCGCCATGAAGCTTTGTGAGGCCGTAGATGCCTGTCGGCGTCCCCTTCTGGTCTTCACGGCAAGGGACATTGTAAGGCTCCTTGCCAAACACGTAGTCGGTGGATATATGGATGAGTGTGCCGTCGTTGGCTTTCACAGCCTCGGCAAGATTGCGCACGGCTGTGGCGTTGAGGAGCTCGGCGAGGACTTGATTGTCCTCGGCGGCGTCAACGTTGGTATATGCAGCGCAATTGATGATCACCTTTATGTCATTGTCTTTGACCATCTGCCTGACCATTCCGGCATCGGTTATGTCGAGACGGGAAATAGGTGTTCCGTCAGCCATCGCCTCCATGACGTCGGTGAAGATGTAGCGGTCGGCACTCTCTTTCGAGGCAAGGCGGATACAGTTGCCGAGCTGGCCGTTGGCTCCGGTTACTAATACGTTCATTTTTCGTATAGGTCTATGTTTATGTCGAAGGGAGAATCAAAATCTGAAAGAAGCGGATGGCGTGTGTCTTTCTCGCTCAATATCGCGTCAAGCGGATTTATGAGCCAGTCTATTCCGAGGGAGTCATCGGCAATAGATATGCCTCCGTCGGCCTGGGGATGATAATAGTTGTCGCACTTGTATTGAAACACGGCTACATCTGACAACACGGCGAATCCATGGGCAAACCCACGGGGAACGAATAATTGCCGATGGTTGTCTTCGGTCAGCTCCACCGCAACGTGATGCCCATACGTGGGCGATCCTTTGCGGATGTCAACGGCCACGTCGAGCACAGCTCCTCTGACACACCTCACGAGTTTTGACTGAGTGAAGGGTGGGAGTTGGAAATGCAGTCCGCGCATAACTCCACGCGTAGACATCGACTCGTTGTCCTGCACAAAATCCACAGGACGCACAAGTTCGTCGAAAACCCTTTTTGAATAACTTTCGAAAAAATATCCTCGGGAGTCTTTGAATACCCGGGGTTCGAGGATAACCACCCCCTCGATATCTGTTTTGATAACTTCCATTTCAGTCAAGATTATTGAGGCCGGTGCGTTCTACTTCCTCCACTACCTTCAACAGGTATTGGCCATACTGATTTTTGAGCATCGGCTTGGCAAGCTCTATCATCTTCTCCTTTGAGATCCAGCCCTGGCGATAGGCAATCCCTTCAAGACATGCTATCTTCAGGCCCTGACGTTTCTCAAGCACCTCTACATATATTGAGGCTTCTGCGAGAGAGTCGTGTGTGCCGGTGTCGAGCCAAGCGAAACCCCGTGGGAGGGTCTGCACCTTCAATTCGCCATCTCTCAGGAATTCCTGATTGACAGTGGTGATTTCAAGCTCTCCACGTGCCGACGGCTTGATTTTCGCAGCCACATCGACCACCTTGTTTGGATAGAAATAGAGTCCCACCACCGCATAGTTGCTCTTGGGATGCTCAGGTTTCTCCTCAATCGAGAGGCAGTTGCCCTCTTTGTCGAACTCGGCCACTCCGTAGCGCTCCGGGTCGTCGACCCAATAGCCGAATACGGTGGCTTTCCCTTCATTTTCGGCTGTGGCCACGGCATCGTGCAATACGCCCGAAAAACCTGCTCCATGGAAAATGTTGTCGCCAAGCACGAGGCAGGCCGAGTCATCACCAATGAAATCCTTGCCAATGATAAAGGCTTGTGCCAGACCGTCGGGAGAGGGCTGTTCGGCATAGGAGAAATTCACTCCAAAATCAGAGCCGTCGCCCAGCAGGCGTTGGAATCCCGGAAGGTCCTGGGGAGTTGAAATAATGAGAATGTCGCGGATGCCCGCCAGCATCAGCGTAGAGATGGGATAATACACCATCGGCTTGTCGAAAATGGGAAGCATTTGTTTGCTGACCCCTTTGGTGATCGGGTAAAGACGGGTGCCCGAGCCACCGGCAAGTACAATTCCTTTCATATATATGTTTACTAATTCATTTCAGACATAGTTGAGACCTTCATCACATATAATGCGGCCTCAGCCGGAATGCCGGAGCCGTGAAATCGTGGAAATCCGCATAAATGTCTTTGGGCATATATGCTTTTCCGGACGCGAATATATATCAAAAAGTTGAGATCTGCAAATTTCATTCTTTTTGTCTATTTTTGTCGGGTCATAAAAATTTTTGAATCTAAGATCATGAAAAGAGCAACAGGATTGTCAATCATTGTCTTATGCAGTCTGCAGGCATTGGCAATATCCCCGTCAAGAATCTTAATTGACGATGGATGGAAGTTCACGAATACAGACTCTGCTATATATAAGAATCCGGGAGTCAATACAAGCGATTGGAAGCCAATATCTTTGCCCCATGATTGGAGCGTGGGGCATGATTTCGACAAGGATGAGCCGTCGGGCAACGACGGAGGCTATCTTCCGACAGGCAAAGGATGGTATAGAAAGACAATCGACATCTCTCCCGACAATGTCGGGAAGCCGTGCTATCTTTATTTCGAGGGGGCATACCTATATCTCATTACAGGGAGACTCTTTATGCCGACACGGCCAAGATGTATATGGCCGTGCGCGAGCCACAAGGCTACAAAGGGAACATTAAGGAGGGCTTATGGGCTGTCTATCCCACGAAAGAAAGCTGGAATTGGCCCGGACATGAGGGAAAGCCGATTGAGGTGGAGATATATTCCAACTATCCTGAGGTGGCCCAAGGGATATTTCCACGCCCAACGCGCTGCTTGCGACGGCAGAGCGTTGGCCGTGGTGAAATCCAATGGTCGGGAGGGTATATTGAAAGTCAAGGCCAAGGCCAAAGGCCTGAAAGCCGGAGAAATTGTCATACGCTCAAAGCGTGACTCCTGACTTGAAAATAGCGATCTCCTTGGCATGAGACTCCTCATTGCGGGTCTTTTCGCCATTGGCCACTGCCAATACTTTTCTTTTCAACTCCTCAAGCACTCGGGCGGGATCGTCTCCACAGGCGATTCCGCCCGCATTGAAATCTATCCATGCCGGTTTCCGTTTGCTCAAGTCAGTATTGGTGGATATTTTGACGGTCGGCACGCAGGTGCCGAAGGGGGTGCCGCGTCCGGTCGTGAAGAGCACTATCTGGCATCCTGCCAAAGCGAGAGCCGTGGCCGCCACAAGATCGTTGCCGGGGGCGCGGAGCAGATTGAGGCCCGATGTCTCTAATCTTTCGGCGTATCCCACGACTCCGGCAACCGGCATCGTGCCCCCTTTCTGCACGCATCCGAGCGACTTCTCTTCCAGGGTGGTGATTCCTCCTGCCTTGTTGCCCGGGGAGGGATTTTCATAAATCGGCTGGCCGTAGGAGCAGAAATAATCTTTGAATCCGTTTATCAGGCAAACGATGTCGTGGAATATATTTTCGTCTGTGGCTCTATCCATCAGGATTGTCTCCGCCCCGAACATTTCCGGCACTTCAGTAAGCACCGTAGTGCCGCCACATCCCACAAGCCAGTCGGAAAAACGTCCTACCAAAGGATTGGCCGTAATCCCCGACAATCCGTCGGAGCCGCCGCATTTTAATCCGACTTTCAATTTCGACAGCGGGGCGGGAGTTCGTGAATCATTGGCCATCATCGCTAACAGCTCCTTGCATATGCATATCCCTTCCGCTACCTCATCTTCCACTTCCTGAGCCGTGATGAACCTTACCCTTGATTGGTCGAAATCCCCTATTCCCTCGCGTAGGAGGGAGATCTGATTGTTTTCACAGCCAAGACCGAGCACGAGCACACCTCCGGCATTGGGATGACGGGCGAGGGCGGCAAGGGCATGCCTCGTATTCTCATGGTCTTCCCCAAGCTGCGAGCATCCATAATTGTGGGTGAACGCGCATATGTCGTCGACATTCTGATAAGGACCCTCCCGAAGCAGACTTTCAGCGATGGCCCGTGCCTGACCGTTGACACAACCCACCGTGGGGATAATCCAAAGTTCGTTTCTGATTCCCAGACTTCCATCTTTTCTTACGTATCCCTCGATAAGGGGACAGTCTTTTTCAGCCGGTGCAGGGGCTTTAGCCTTCGGATGATATTCATATTTGAGGTCGTCGCCAAGCGAGGTCGAAAGGTTGTGGGAATGCACCCATTCCCCTTTTCTTATCGGGGCAGAGGCATGTCCGATGGGAAAACCGTATTTGATGACCCGACTTCCCTCCGGAATATCGGAAAGGGCCATCTTGTGGCCCCTTGGAATATCCGTCAAGGCAACGATTCCGTCAAAGCATTCCCCTTTCTTTAGCAATTCGCCGATGACTATTCCTACATTGTCGGCTTTGTTGATTCTGATCATTTCATTCATGGCAAGAGTCTTTTGGATGGGCCTCAAGAAAAGATTCAAGGGCATTCTTCATGCCGACTTCCTTAATTAGCTTGAGATAATCCCCGGCTTTGTCGGAGAACCCGGCGACGGATTGGTCGAAATCCTCAAGGAAGATTCCGCTGCGGGTTATTTCCCTGACTATGCGTCGGCAATCGTCGGGCCATGAGGCGAAAATCTTCCTGATTTTGTCGAGATGGAGGGCGTTGTCGTCGGGCGTGAACTCTGATTCCGGCGAATAAAGATAAAGCATGGCGGCGAAAGTGAAAATCTCGAAATCCGCAAGGCTTCCGAGGCGATGCCAACGGTCGCGCACGGTAGGGAAATTGCGAGCCTCCCATTTCGACAAAGAATTGAGGGCTATTGATTTCAACATGTGCCTGATGAAAGGGTTGTCGAAACGCAGGAGAATCGATTTCGCGAAAGTCTCCAGCTCGGTAGGGTCATCCTCGATTTCAGGAATAACCTCACAGCTGACCATTCTTTCGACAAACTCCTGGAGATCTCTGTCGGCAAAAGCTTCCATCACTGTCTCGTGGCCAAGGAGCAGGCCAATGGCCACCATCCCCGTGTGGGAGCCATTGAGAATCCTGACTTTTTTCTCGCGGAAAGGCCTTATGTCGGGAAGGAAAAGAACGTTGAGTCCTGCGCTGTCGAGAGGCAGCTCTGTCCTGACGACCTCATATCTGTCTGAGCCGATTGCCCAAACGTGGAAAAGCTCTCCGGCCACCACGAGATTGTCGTCGTATCCAATCCTTTCTTTAATTTCATCAATGTCGGCGGATGGAAATCCAGGCACGATACGGTCGACAAGCGTGTCGCAGAATATGCAGGCATTGTCGATCCATTCCAGGAAGCTCTCCTCAAGTTCCGCTTCACGGGCGTGCCTCTTTACAATCTCGCGGAGTGTCTTCCCATTATTTTCGATAAGCTCGCAGCAGAGAAAAATAAGACCCTTGTCGGGGTCTCCGGCAAAATGGCGAAACCTCTGGAGCAACAACGACGTCACTTTCCCCGGGAACGAGACAGGGGTTTCTGCCAGCACATCATCTTTCTCATATCTTATTCCGGCCTCTGTGGTGTTGGAAATGACAAATCTTAGCGAGGGGGACAGGACTACGTTTTCATACCCTTTGAAATCTACGGCGGGGGAGAGGGCCTCGGCAATCGAGTCGACAAGTATGGTCTCAGTCTTTGGTTTTCCGTTCTCGCTCCCTTGCAAAATGACGTGGTATAATCCGTCTTGTTGCCTCAAGCGTTTGATTCCTTCATTTTCCCTGAATCTTGGCGACACCACTGCAATCGAGGTGTCGGTTGCGTTCTTGTCGTTGGCGGTATGTATCATCCAGTCGGCAAATGCTCTCAGGAAGTTGCCTTCTCCGAATTGCAGGATTCTGATAGGGCGGGATTTCTTTTTTATGGTGGTCTGGTTAAGTTTTTTCATGTTGTAGTGAGATAAAACATGCAAATTTAGTAAATATTGGCAAGATAAACCTTGAAGTTGTTGAAACAACTTCATTCTGTGAAGCAAAAAAAGCCTTGGAATTGTTAAAAAGATAAGGAGGGATGTGATGATATAAATGAAAAGAGAAAAATATGGACAAACAAGAGTTGATGAAAGTGGCCATAGAATTGGCCAAGGATAATGTAGGAAAGAGTGGCGGTCCTTTTGGGGCTGTCATAGCCCGCGACGGCGAGATCGTGGCAACAGGAGTGAACCGCGTGACCGAAAATCATGACCCAACGGCGCATGCTGAAGTGAGCGCCATTCGCGCTGCGTGCAAGAAGCTGAAGACGTATGACCTGAGCGGCTGCGAGATATTCAGTTCTTGCGAGCCTTGCCCGATGTGTCTTGGCGCCATCTATTGGGCTCATCTCGACAAACTCTATTACGGCAGCGACAAGATGGATGCCAAAGACGCCGGATTTGACGATTCCTTTATATATGAGGAGATAGAGCTCGACCGCCATGAAAGAGACCTCCCGATGGAAAACCTGATGAAAGAGGAGGCCCTTGAGGCTTTCAAGCTTTGGAATGCAAAAACCGACCGGGTGGAGTATTGATATAATGTCAGTTGTGGCAAAGAGAAGCTTTTGTGATGGTTTGTGGTGTCAAATTTTTATTAATGTCAAAAATTGTAGTGCATAATGCTTTAATAACAGGGCGTTTGAAAAATCTTGAATCTTAAAATTGAAATAAAAAAAGGCATCGCAAAAAAAAAAGTTCATAAATCTTATTGCAGGATAGATAATTATGACTAACTTTGCACTCCGGAAATTTAAACAACAACAATCATGACAAAAGCAGATATTGTTTCAGAAATATCGAGATCCACAGGCATTGAGAAAGCGAGTGTGCTTGCTGTGGTTGAGAGTCTCATGGACGTCATTAAAGACAACATGGCCAAAGGGGAGAACGTATATCTCCGTGGTTTCGGCAGCTTCGTAGTGAAAGAGAGAGCCCAGAAAGTGGCACGCAATATCTCTAAGCAGACCTCTCTCGTAATCCCGGCCCATAAGAAGCCTACCTTCAAACCCTGCAACACGTTCAAGGATCTCGTTGCAAATGAAAAATGAGATTGATTAGGTGGCGTTGTTTATGTCGACCTTACAATGCTGCATAATCAGAAGAGGAGACTTAGGTCTCCTTTTTTTATGCTCTTTTGAAAAATAAAGGCTTGTATTTTTGATTACCCCGAAATGATTGATTAAATTTGTGGCAGAAAGATGCCGACATCTTTCAAAAAAACAACCTGACAAAGAGATTATCACAAACTCAACCTCAAACCCTAAAATATTTGCGTATTATGTTTGACAGGAAAATCTACGAGGCAAGACGCGCCGAGCTCAAGAAGCAAGTGGGCAGCGGCCTCGTTCTGCTTTTGGGCAACGACGACTGCGGAGTCAATTATGCCGACAACACCTATAACTTCCGCCAGGATTCCTCTTTCCTATATTATTTCGGGCTGCCGTTTGCCGGGCTTGCCGCCGTCTTGGATATCGACAACGATAAGGACACGATTTTCGGCGACGAGCTGACCATCGACGATATCGTCTGGATGGGCAACCAACCGACGTTGCATGAGAAGGCTCACAGCGTCGGAGTGGAATGCACGAAGCCTTCAGCAGAGTTGTGCGGAGTGCTCGATCAGGCTGTTAAAGCCGGCAGGACTGTGCATTATCTCCCTGTCTACCGTGCGGAGCATTCCCTGAAGCTTTGGAAGCTTCTCGACATCAAGCCCGGAGATGAGCGTCCTTCCGTGGAATTGATAAAGGCTGTGGTCGATATGCGCAACCATAAGCGTCCGGAGGAAATCGAGGAGATAGAGCGAGCCTGCAACGTCACTGCCGACATGCATATCGAGGCAATGAAGCGTCTGCGCGCCGGAATGCATGAATATGAACTTGCTGCCATAATTGAGGGCGTTGCTGCCTACAACAACTGTCCGCTCTCTTTCCCCACGATTTGCACCGTGCACGGCGAAACCCTACACAACCATTATCATGGCAACCTCATAGAGCCGGGAATGATGGTGCTGATCGACGCCGGGGCCGAGACCCAGATGGGATATGCCGGCGACATGTCGTCGACCATCTGCGTTGACAAGACCTTCACCCCCCGCCAGAAGAGCATCTACGACATTCAGGTGGCATCGCATCTGGCAGCGGTCGACATGCTGCGTCCCGGAGTGCCGTTCCTTGAAGTCTATGAGGCCGCAGCCACTGTCATATGCGCCGGCATGAAGGATCTCGGCATCCTTAAGGGAGATCCCGTTGAAGCCGTGAAGGCCGGAGCGCATGCGATGTTCTTCCAGTGCGGACTTGGCCACATGATGGGCCTTGACGTCCACGATATGGAGAATCTCGGAGAAGTATGGGTTGGCTACGGCGGAAAGCCCAAGAGCACCCAGTTCGGACGCAAGTCGCTTCGCCTCGCACGTCCGCTGGAGGAGGGATTCGCGCTCACCATCGAACCGGGAGTATATTTCATTCCCCAGCTTATCGACCTTTGGGAAGGCGAGGGGAAATTCAAGGACTTCATCAACTACGCGGAACTTAACAAATGGCGCGACTTCGGAGGCATCCGCAACGAGGAGGATTATCTGATCACGTCAGATGGAGCCCGCCGTCTTGGAAAGAAGATACCTTTGACCACAGAAGAGGTGGAGGCAATGCGTTGACAAACATTCTGAACAAAGCGTATGAATAGTAAAACAAAGCCAGTTGTGCTTGGAGCTGCGGCCGTGTTGAGCTGGTCTACCGTAGCCACGGCCTTCAAAATTGCCCTTCGGACCATGTCGGTGTTTGAGATGGTCTTCGTGGCCACGGCCACGGCTCTGGCCATATTCACTGTCTGGATGACCGTCACTCGTTCGTGGGGCGCGTTGAGACGGCTCTCCGCCAAGACTTGGGCACGCTTCGCCGTGCTTGGGCTGGTGGCTCCCGTGGCTTATTATATAGTGCTTTTCTCGGCCTACGATTACCTGCCGGCCCAAATCGCACAGCCGCTCAACTATCTTTGGCCTATCATCCTTGCGGTCTTGCTTGCCGTCTTTGGCCATAAGCCCATTCCCAAGGCCAAATACTTTGGTATGGTGGTGTCGCTTGTCGGACTTATCTTTATTTCCGTAGGCGGCGAGGGAATCAGCGGAAGCGTGTCGGTGCTGGGAATAGTGCTTGCCTTGGGTAGCGCGTTGCTTTGGGCCACGTATTGGATCATCAACGACAGCCTTAAGGATGAAGTCAGCGAGGGCACGGCCCTGTTCCTGACGTTTCTTTTTGGTATGGTGTATTGCCTTATCGGCAGCTTGTTTGTCCCTATGTCGAGTCTGGGAATGGAGGCTATTCTTTCAGGAGCATATATAGGGGCCTTTGAGATGGGAGTGCCTTTTATCTGCTTCGGCCTGGCAATCCGCACTACCGACAATCCGGCGCTGATCAACCAGATGTGCTATCTTTCGCCATTCCTTTCGCTGTTCTTCATATCGGTGGTGCTCAGAGAGGCGATAATGCCGACCACCATCGTCGGCCTCGTGCTGATCGTTGGCGGACTGGTCTACAACGAGTACTTCGCCGGAAGGCGGCTTAAGGGCAGGCTTCAAGGCAAGTGAAACAGATAAAATATCATTTAAACATGAAAGTTAGAGCTATAATATTATTTTGCATGTCGCTTTTCACTCTTGGCTCAAACGCCCGCGACAGGATCGATTTCCTGATATGGGATGAAGGCGCGACGCAGGAAAAGGCCCGCGAGGCCGCTTCCGGAACGGATATCGACCACGATCCGACTTTGACCGTCTATCCTGCCGACAAGCCCAATGGCAAGGCTATCCTGATGTGCCCCGGAGGGGGATACACCCATCTGGCCCTTCAGCATGAGGGCCATGACATGGCTCCGTGGCTCAACGCCCAGGGCATAACGTATGCCGTGCTTAAATACAGGATGCCCCACGGCGATTCATCGATTCCATTGAAGGACGCGGAGCAGGCAATGCGCATAATGAGGAAGCATGCGGCTGAATGGGGTGTTGGCCCCGGTAAAATTGGAGTGATGGGAGCCTCGGCTGGCGGACACCTTGCCTCCACGCTTGCAACACATTATTCCTCTAAGGAGACGCGTCCTGATTTTCAGGTGCTTTTCTATCCTGTGATAACGATGGATCCGTCGTACACTCACATGGGTTCCCATAATTACCTACTTGGGGAGAATCCCGGAAAGGAAAAGGAGGAGCTCTTCAGCAATGAGAAGCAGGTCAACGCCGAGACACCGAAGGCGTTCATATTCCTTTCTGCCGACGACGGGGCTGTGCCTCCGGCCAATGGCATCAATTATTTCAATGCCTTGAATGCCAACAAGGTGCCGGCTTCGCTCCATGTCTATCCAATAGGTGGGCATGGATGGGGCTTCCGCGATTCGTTCCCCTACAAGCGTCAATGGACCGGAGAACTTGAAAAATGGCTTCGGGAAGAGATCTGATTCCGGCCAATCCCGGAAATCCCTGAATAAAGACACCCCGCTGAAAATTTTCAGCGGGGTGTCTTTATTCAGGGATTTTCTATTCAAGGTCAGAACATGGGGTCCCATGCGGGGAGGGGGAGAGGCTTCTGCTTGAGGATGTCGAGCACTTTCGCAGGAACGTGCTTCTTGTCGACCACCAGACGGAACATGTATTCGTCAAACCATCGGTCGGTCATAATGAGATGGCCGTTGTTTGCTCCGGGGCCCCAGCTGTTTTCCACCATCCATTTCTTAGGCTTGCCGTTGGCGTCGAGGTCTACGGCCATAAGGGTCATGGCGTGGGTGGAGCCGCTGTCGAACGTGCGTATGCGGTCGGCCTTATCCATGCCGAAGTTCATGCCGAACAGGGATTCATAGTCGTAATTGCCCGGATCGAGGATGCCACGTTCGCTGTCGAGGTATTTGTTGACGTCGCAGGAGAAATACATCATGTCGCCCCCTTTGATGCTGGCGATGGCCATCTCCTTGATATCCTCCACTGGGAGATTGACGAAGGTCCAGTTGCGGCCATCGTAGACGTGGCGGTCGAGGTCGATCTCATAAAGCTTGTAGAATTCGCGGGTCGGGTCGTTCATTAGCATCACGTAGTCGTTGGTCAGGTCGTTGCCGGCGAATTCCTTGTAGAATCGCTGTGGGGTGTAGGTCTTGGTGCTGACGATTTTTCCGTCCTTGTCTTTGAGAGTGTAGGAAAATTCCGTGGGAGGCACTCCCAGGGTCAGGGCAAGCAGGCGATAGACGTCGCCGAGCATGGATTCCTTTTCGGCAAGCAATTGCTTTTCGGAAGCTTTGTCGGCAGCCATCTTGCGGAGCTTCAGGCCGTCTTCGCGCAATTTCCTGGCAAGCATACGGCGCATTTTAGAGGTCCGAGAGCTTGTGTAGGTCTCGACCATCGCGCTTTTGGGCACGACTCCGTATTTCAGGAGGTTGTCGGAAAGTCCGGTGAACTGACCTCCGTCGCCGATTGGGTTCTTGAAAAGCCATTCCACTGTCTGGTCGCTCATGGGGAGATTTGAGGTGTCGATTATGCTTTGCAGGAAGAGATTGGATTTCTCAAGCTGATCGAAGAAGAAGTTATAGTTTTGAGAGAGTTCGAGCTCCGGCATACCGTGGTTTTTCATCATCTGGGAGCGGAGCACGTTAAGTCCGGTGAAAAGCCAGCAGCGTCCGGAGGATTTCTGGTCGGTGATGCCTTTGCTTTTGACCTTATCGGAGAAATTGTCGTCGATAAGGTTTTTGTTCTCGGCGGAGGTTGCGAGCACATCGATGTCAGTGCCGCGCAAGGCGTTTGTGATAGCGCGGTCGGCGGGGGTGTTCTTGAATGTGGAGCGCAGTCGCGACATCATCTCCGCATCGATTCCTCCCTTGGGATTTTCTGCGAGTCCCGGCAAAGCCAACATGCAGGCAATGACCGGAAGAAAGACTTTTTTCATGATTTGATAGATTAAGAATGTTTTGACTTGACACGTCGTCAATCGAGAAAGGCGTGCCATTGTTTCGTATCGCGAATTTACGAATAAATCCCCGAAAGCCAAAATGGAGAAGGATGGAATCTTTTGCGATTAAGTCATAATCCGAGTATTGTCTCAATCGGCAGTCCAGTGGCGGAGGCGATGTTCTCGGCTGGCATTCCCATGGCCTTTAGATTGCGTGCAATTTCTAATTTCCCTTCCTCTATGCCAATGGCTTTCCCTTCCTTTATGCCGATGGCTATTCCTTCGTCGATGCCTTCGGTCTTGGCAGTGTCCAGACAGTCTTTTTCAATCATCAGATTGTCGAGATAATGGTTGTAGGCCCTTTTTTCATCATTGCTCATGCTAATATATTGGAGTTTTTCCCGAGCCACCTTCAATCCCGGAGTGTTCGTATCGTTGCGTACGTTTCCGCTTTTGAGATATTCGATCCATTCCTCAAGAGGCGTTGAGGCAACCTTGTTAAACTCGTTGACCCTGATGAGGAAATATTCAGGGAAAACATCCTCGGGGGAACGCATCCCCAGAGACTCCCTTTCCCTTGGCGACATCCTGAAAAAGTCGCCGGTGTGTACGCCCTTGAATGTGGTCTGCCCATGATAGACGTAATCGGAGCCCTCCCCGAAATCAAAATATAGGTTACTGATGGAATATATCTTCTTCACCTTGCCATAGCCCTCTTCGGAATTGATATTGTCGGTCAGGGCCTTTCCCACCCCGAAAAGAATCCTTTCCATATAGTGCACCTGCCTTGAGAGCTGGATCTCCACGATGATAAGTTCGTCGCGATGGTTTCTCGCCATAATGTCCACACGGTTGAACTTAGAATCCTGGCTGTCTTGGTTGCCTTCACTTTCGAGAATGTCGACGATCTTGACGGGGAAGCCGAGAAGGACCGTGACGAATCCTTCAAGGACGCCGAAATTTGCCTTGTCACGCAGGATCCTTCTCGCCGCCCAGTCAAATCGAATGTATTGCCCGGTATTCATAATAGTGTCGGTTAAAGGGTGATTACTGTCGTGTAAAAATAAGAAAATTCCGTGAAACTTCACAATACTTGGAGGATAATTGTTTAAGGAACGCTAAGGTTGGTGGTTGTGGGTTGTGGTGCAGGACATGGACTTGTTTTTTTTATGATGAAAGATATAAAAGTTAAATTTGGGATTTAGTGAAGGAAAATTTTTGTTTTTTAAATAATAATGTTGTAAATTTGCATCGCCTGTCATCTCAGAAGCCCATGACAGTGGGCGAGAGGGGTGGGAGGCAGACATAATAAAAGAAAGCGTTACTTGATGCTAATTTCTTGACAGATTGGAACTTCGCAACTTTCATCTTCGAAGTCAAGGATTAGACAATCGGTAGTCGCCGCATGGATATTCAACATGTGCTTGAGGCTTTACGCGTGAGCGTGAAGCCGTCCAAGCGCATACTGATATATATTGCGTGGGCTTCTGTGTTGCCATCCGACTTCGAAGGGCGCATAGTAATAAACCTGTGTTAGAATAATAAAAAGTTTTACCTTTGCAGAAAATGAAACTGCAATGGAAAAGA
>VSPO01000004.1 GCA_009775375.1 Muribaculaceae bacterium
CTCCTTCAACACTTTGGCTGAGGGTTTGTTATGCCCTATAACATTTTTTTAATTCTAATTTTAAACAGTTTCTTAGAGCACTTTCTAAAATTTCGGGCTGCGACCCCTACGGCCCCGAAATTTTAAGGAACGCTTACGGTGACGAATGAAGCAGACGACTTTCATTTCAATAGCTATTGCATGTTTAGGCCTTCAGAGTGTACCTTATGTTGAGACCGTCCGGCAAAGTGCCGGACGGTCTCAATGCAAGGGCTTGTTATTGTGAAGGTTTAAGCCTGTTTGATAATATGTCGGATGTCAATATTTGTGGGATGTGGATTCCAATTCTCGAGGCGAGAGTTTTTTGCGGTCCATCGAATGCCAGACATACCAGATATATCCAAGCACGAAAGGAATCACCAATGAGACATAACTCATGGCTTTCAATGTAAACTCAGATGATGAGGCGTTTCTGATTGTCAGTGACGATTCCGGGTCGATAAGAGAGGGATAGAATGCCGTGTCATTGAATCCTGCAACGAAGAAGAGTGACACCACTGCCAGGAATGTGCCTATTCCTGTGAACCAGATGCCTTTGGTCCATTTCTCCTTGGAAAGAGTTGAACGCAGCAATCCATATAATACGGCCACTACCCCGACAAGTAGAATAATAAGATCCCACCACATATGGATGAAATTGTGGAAATACTTGAAAGGAGTCTCTGTCACGGAAATATTGCCGATATGGTCGGAAACAACTGTATAGCCATCTGCAGTCAGGAGCATGGCAAGAAACCAAAGGAAGAAGACCACAAAAATTCCACCATTGACGAGAGCCTTGTTTTTCAGGGTATGGAAAAAATTGGTGTCATCAATGATATTATTCATCATATATAGCGATGCCTGCATTCTTGCAAGGAAAAAGACGGCGACTCCCAGGATCAGATTTTTCCAATTGAATATAGCCTCAAATCCGTGCGTCAGGGTCCATCGCGAAATGACGGGTGAACCGGTGTCGAGCAGATTACCCCTCTGAACTGTGAATTCCGCTCCGAAAAAGAACATAGACACAGCGACTCCAAGAAGAATGCACCCCACAAATCCGTTTATAAACAGGAAAACGTCGTAGGTGCGTGTCCCGTAGACATTGCCGGCCTTGCTTCTGTATTCATAGCTGACGGCCTGAAGGATGAAGCTGAAAAGGATTAGCATCCACAGCCAGTAGGCTCCTCCGAAGCTCGTGGAATAAAACAGAGGGAATGAGGCGAAAAATGCACCTCCGAACACCACGAGCGTGGTGAACGTCAATTCCCATTTCCTGCCCATACTGTTGACTATTAGATTGCGACGAGCTTTCGACTGCGTTCCGAGCAGCATGGATTGCCCTCCCTGCACAAAAAGCAGGAACACCAGGATGCCTCCCAATACGGAGATCAGCACCCACCAATAATTTTGAAGATATTCGAGAGTCATGGCTTAATGTGCGTTATCGGTTTCGAGATTTGTGAATGATTTTTTGCTTATCTGGCGAAGCATGATGCTGACCTCTGCCACGAGCAAAACCGTGAATACAAAGGCGAATAGCCAGAACGTAGTGATTACGGTGGTGGAGGATATTTCCGATATGGCTGCCTTCGTTGGCAGTAGATCCTGCACCGTCCATGGTTGGCGTCCCACTTCAGCAACCATCCATCCGGCTTCCGAGCATATCCACATAAACGGGACTGAAATCATGGCTATGATTTGCATCCAGCGATGCTTGACAGGCCAATCGCGTTTGTAGACGCATATAAGAGTCACTATGAAGAACAGCAGGAAATAGCTTCCGAGTATCACCATGACCCGGAAAGAATAGAACGTCACAGCCACCGGAGGGATTGCTTCATCTACAGAGTCGAAATATCCATATCCGAAATAAGGATAATACTGCTTAAGCTCATTCTCGGCAGCTTCCATTCCGGCTTGGTCGCGGGCAGTGCGTGCGATGTCGTATTTGCGCAGTGCCTCATGGGATAGTTTCCCGAGACGGATTCTTTCGGCATAGCTGACGGTGTTGATGGTGTCGCCGTTTTCATTAATGCTGAAGCCTTCGATGATATCAGTGATGCCCGGCACGAAAGCATGGGGATCGTGCTTGGCGAGCAATGAGAGTCCGTTGGGGATTGAAATGTCGAACAGATACTCCTTCTCGTCGTTATTCCATTTCTTGTCGGGATTGACAATGCCCATGGCGCATATGGCTTGGCCGTTTTGTCCTTTGTAAAGTCCTTCCATCGCGGCGAGTTTCATGGGCTGATGCTTGGTCACCTCAATGGCAGAGCCATCGCCGGTATACATTGTCAGCAAGAGTCCGATAAGTCCGACCCATGCCCCGACTTTTGTTGAGCGGGTGGCGAACCCGATGTTTCTCTTCTTATAAAAGAACCAAGCGCTTACGCCAACCACGAAAACGCCTGCGAGAGCCCAGCCTGAGAATACGGCATGGAAAAATTTGTTGACTGCGATTCCGGAGAAAAGGTCAGTGAAATTGTCCATCACGTTGCGCATTTGGGCAGGGTCGAATTCCATGCCGACAGGATATTGCATCCATGCGTTGGCCACGAGTATCCAAAGTGCGGAAATCGAGGCTCCGATTGCTGTCAGCCATGTGGAGGCAAGGTGGAATCCCGGGCTGACTTTATTCCATCCGAAAAACATTACGGCTACGAAAGTGGCTTCCATGAAAAACGCCACAAGGCCTTCAATCGCAAGCGGAGCGCCGAAAATGTCGCCGACGAACCAGGAATAATTGCTCCAGTTCGTGCCGAACTCGAATTCAAGGATAATGCCTGTCGCCACTCCGATGGCGAAGTTGATGCCGAAAAGCGTCATCCAAAATTTAGTGGCTGCCAGCCATTTCTCAGATTTGTTTTTTAGATAGAGGCTTTCCATTATAGCCACTATCACCGACAGACCCAGAGTCAAGGGCACGAACAGCCAATGGTAAATAGCTGTCAGAGCGAATTGCCATCTCGACCAGTCGACTACGGTCATTAGATCATCCATAGGTTATTGGGTTTTGTTTTAGTTATTAGGCGTGTTTACGGTGGAAACGGAGAGATGGCGGAGAGGAGGCGGCTATTTTCTTAGCAATTCATTGCGCACGTGGTTGGCTCGATCTTCATCATTGTCGAAATCGCGTTGTAGCAGATTTGGGAAAAACAAGAGTTTTATCACCACGAAAAAGATGAATATCTTTATCAGGATGATTGCCCACAAGGTCTTTCCGACAGTCATGGATCTGAAGCCGTCGTAATACAGGAGCCACACTTTTCGTGCGGTGGATGTCATTGAAGAGGGAATCCCTCGCATTGGAGTAATCATGCGCAAATATATATAAATTCATTGAATGAAACACTATCAATCGGCAAAAGAATGAAAAAATTGCCTCCTTGATTTTATGCCTCTTTATTTTGTAATAACAACAGCATCGAAAAAAGTTCTGACTATATTTTAAGCTTTTTGCACGTTATATTGGAAAAATGACTATCTTTGCAGTATATTTTCGGCAATATTACTTGTTCCTTTGGGTGAGGTCGCTGACTATGCTTGATGGCGCAGACCGAGGCTTTATATTGAGAATCATGTCGAAAATATAAATTATCAACAAAATAAGTCAGAATTAAAATGGCATTGTGGTTTGAATGTAAGGTCCGTTACGATAAAATGACCGAAAACGGGTCTGTCAAAAAGGTCAACGAACCGTATCTCGTGGATGCCCTGACCTTCACAGAGGCAGAGGCCCGCATAATTGAGGAAATCTCCCCTTTCATAAGTGGTGAGTTTTCCATATCGGCTGTGAAAAAAACAAAGATATCGGAGATTTTCTTTGATGATTCTGCCGATAGGTATTATATGGTCAAGGTTAATTTCATTACCCTTGACGAAAAGAGCGGAGTGGAAAAAAAGTCAGCTTCGTTCATTTTGACTCAGGCTTCCGACCTTGAAGGCGCTTTGGAGAGGTTCAAAGAGGGAATGAAGGGCACGATGGCTGATTATGACATTGCATCCATTACGGAGACCGCGCTTATGGATGTTTATCCGCTTGATTTGTCCGGAGAGAAGAAACCGGAAAATGTGGAAAATGCCGGTTGAGCCATGAGCGTCAGGGATAATCTTTTGCGAATCAAGAGCGAAGTTCCGCAAGGCGTGGAGCTCGTTGCCGTGTCGAAGTTTCACCCGGCCGAGGTCATAAGGGAAGCTTACGATGCCGGACAGCGTATGTTTGGCGAAAGCCGGGTTCAGGAGCTCGTGGCGAAAGCCACGATTCTGCCTCATGATATACGTTGGCACTTCATAGGACATCTTCAGACCAATAAAGTTCGCCAATTGATTGGAAAGACAGCCCTTATCGAGAGCGTGGATTCCATCAGGCTGCTCAACCTGATTGATTCTGAATCCCAAAAGGCCGGAGTGGTCACGAAAGTCTTGATGCAAGTGCACGTGGCCCGGGAAGAAACCAAGTTTGGATTCTATCCTGAAGAGCTGCTCGATTTTTTTGAGAGAAGGGAGTTTGAAAACCTGAAAGCCACACACATATGCGGAGTAATGGGAATGGCTTCAAACACCGACGATCTTGATCGAGTGAGGGAAGATTTCAGAAGCATAGCCACTATTTTCCATTCAATCGCAGGCAATGGCGATCTTGGCCTGCGAGGGTTCGATATCCTGTCTATGGGAATGAGCGGCGATTGGGAAATCGCTGTTGAAGAGGGGGCTGACCTTATCAGAATCGGCACTGCCATTTTCGGGGAGCGACAATGAAGTTGTATAAACTTTTTCTTTTTCAAGATTTCGTCAGATTTTCGGGCTGGTTTTGAATTGCGAAGAGGGAATTTAGCGGGCTAAATGACCGATGAGCGATTAAAAAGCAGCCGAAAAGATGATGAAAGATTGGAAAAGAGCACTTAAAAAGGGAAAAGCATTAATCAACTTCAATTGCGTCAAAAGTTCAATCAACTTCATTATTAAGACATATCAAACATTAAAACATATAACTAACCATTATGAGTACTCAATCTAACGCCATGACTAAATCAAATGGTAATGTCGTGGCCATCATCGCGATGTTCTTCTTGTTTGCGATGATTTCGTTCGTGACAAACCTTGCGGCCCCTATCGGCACTATCTGGGGCTATAAATTCGAGGGAAATTCAATGCTCGGAATGATGGGCAACATGATGAACTTCCTTGCCTATCTTTTCATGGGTATCCCTGCCGGCAACCTGCTCGTGAAAATAGGATATAAAAAGACAGCTCTTTGGGCAATGGCTGTCGGAGTGATCGGTCTCTTCGTTCAGTGGCTTTCGAGCATCATTGGCTCCGATGTCACTCTTTTCGAGATGACCTCCAACGTCGTGACCACTGAGGGCGACGCAGCAGTGAAGACTTTTACAGTTCCTCTCAATTTCTTCATCTATCTCCTTGGCGCATTTATCTGCGGTTTCTGCGTCTGCATGCTCAACACCGTTGTAAACCCCATGCTCAACCTTCTCGGCGGCGGTGGCAACAAAGGCAACCAGCTGATCCAGACCGGCGGATCGCTCAACTCTCTGTCGGGCACTCTGACTCCGTTCTTTGTAGGCGCATTGATTGGTGCGCTGAGCCCTTCGACATCAATGGGCGACGTTGCCCCCTTGCTTTGGATAGCAATGGGTGTGTTTGCCGCAGCCTTCGTTATCATCAGCTTCGTTGCGATTCCGGAGCCTAACCTCGTTAAGGGTGGCAAGAAGGTGAAATATTCCCATAGCCCATGGAACTTCCGTCATCTTGTCTTCGGCGTTGTCGGAATTTTCCTTTATGTGGGTATCGAGATCGGTATTCCCGGTACTCTCAACTTCTATCTTTCCGACCAAGGACAAGGCGGAGCCGGCGTTGCCGGAGAGGCTTCAAAGATTGCCGGTGCGATTGTGGCTATCTATTGGCTTCTTATGCTTATCGGCCGTTTTTGCTCATCAATCATCAGCGGCAAAGTTTCTACACGTGCTCAGCTGATTACGGTTTCAGCGGTTGGTATCGTTTTGGTGATTCTTGCAATAGTCACTCCGAAGACTGTCACTTTCAACGTCCCTGAAGTGATTTATTCCGGTGGCGCGGTAGCTCCTGTCAGCGCATTGTTCCTTGTGCTTTGCGGACTTTGCACCTCTGTCATGTGGGGAGGAATCTTCAACCTCGCTGTTGAAGGACTCGGCAAATATACAGCCCAGGCGTCCGGCATTTTCATGATGATGGTGGTCGGCGGCGGTGTTATGCCGCTCATCCAGAACTGGATCGCCGGCACGGCAGGCTACATGGCATCCTATTGGCTTGTCGTGGCTATGCTTGGCTATCTCCTCTTCTACGGCCTTATCGGTTGCAGAAACGTCAACAAGGATATTCCTGTTAATATTGAAGAGGAGGAAAAAGAGGAGCTCGTTTAATTCGAATCAGTTCAAATTTCTTCATATTTTTGTTGATAAGCCGTCGGAGTCGATTCCGGCGGCTTATCTGATTTTTTAAGGAACACGTTCTTAGTAAGACCTCTTCTACTCAAGCATAATAAGTGATTTTGATAATAAATAAGAGAAAAAAGGTAAGGAAATTTCGGGGAAAATATCTTAACTTTGCAAAATAGGAACCGAAAGAGGTTTTGCACGGTCTTCCGAAACAGAACGATGTGAGATTATGACCGCTAAAACAAATCCGGAGGTCCTGAACACGTCAACAACCTACAAACCATAATACTGAAAATGCTTAAACAACTAAGAATCGCATTGGCACTGACAAGCATAGTGTTTGTCACCCTACTGTTTGTGGATTTCACAGGCCTTGCCCATCATTGGCTGGGATGGATGGCTAAAATCCAATTTCTTCCGGCTCTGCTTGCATTAAATTTTGTGGTGGTCGTGGCTTTGGTGGCCGTGACCCTGCTTCTTGGGCGTGTCTATTGCTCAGTGATTTGCCCATTGGGAATTATGCAAGATATATTTGCGTGGTTTGGCAAGAAGTCTAAAAAGTATCGTTATTCCTACTCTCCCAGGAAAAATGTGCTTCGCATCGTGTTCTTCTGCATAATGGTTGTGGCCATATTTATGGGATCGAGCGTAGTCGTATCGTTGTTTGCCCCTTACAGTGCA
The DNA here is from genome assembly GCA_009775375.1 of Muribaculaceae bacterium. Classification (GTDB taxonomy): domain Bacteria; phylum Bacteroidota; class Bacteroidia; order Bacteroidales; family Muribaculaceae; genus Lepagella. Next base: position 7,134 of record VSPO01000004.1, read on the forward strand.
TATGGGAGAATAGCTTCAAGTCTTATGGCTCCGGTCTGGGATTGGGTCAACAATCTCTTTGCCGATATTGCCGCTCATTACGACAGTTATGCTTTCTATCATACGGAAACGGTGGTCTATAGCTGGGTGGTTTTTGGAGTTGCAGTTGCGACGCTTGTCATTCTCGGATTTCTTTCGTGGCGTAATGGACGCACCTATTGCAATACGGTCTGCCCGGTCGGCACGTTGCTTGGGTTCCTATCCAAATATTCATTGTTTGCTCCGGTCATCGACAAGACGAAATGTAATGCTTGCGGACTATGTTCGAGAAACTGCAAGGCGGCATGCATCGACGGCAAGAACCACAAAATAGATTACTCGCGTTGCGTTGCGTGCATGGATTGCATATCGACCTGTCGCCACGGCGCAATAAGCTATTCCATAAAATGGGGGAAAGAGCATATGAAAGAAGATCGGAACGCAGAAGGTATCAATACGGCAAGACGCACTTTTATAGTGACGGCTATGGCCACTACTGCGGCTGCAGCTCTTAAAGCACAGGAAAAGAAGGTAGACGGAGGATTGGCAGTAATCGAAGACAAGCAGATTCCAAACAGGAAGACACGGATCGTTCCTCCGGGAGCTGTCAGCTTGAAAAACGTAGCGGAGCATTGCACGTCGTGTCAGCTTTGCATTCAGGCGTGTCCTAACGGAGTGTTGCGTCCATCCACCGAACTGACGACTCTTATGCAGCCGGTTGCATCTTATGAGAACGGGTATTGCCGTCCTGAATGCACCCGTTGTTCAGATGTCTGCCCGACCGGGGCAATACGCCCGATTGATGTGGCGGAAAAGTCGTCGGTGCAGGTTGGACATGCTGTCTGGATAAAAGATAATTGTTTGCCACTGACGGAAGGCGTCAGATGCGGGAATTGCGCACGGCATTGCCCCACAGGAGCCATCCAGATGGTCAGCTCAGTGGCTGACGATGAGAATTCTCCCTATATCCCTGTCGTGAATATAGAGAAATGCATAGGCTGCGGAGCCTGCGAGAATCTATGTCCTTCGCGTCCTTTCAGTGCAATCTATGTCGAGGGGCATGAAATCCACAAAACAATCTAATACGACTCAAAATGACAAAATATATCAACAGAAGAGATTTCCTGAAGCGACTTGGACTTGGCGGCGTGGCTGTCTCCGGGCTGTCGCTGGCAGGTTGTGTGCCGGAAAAGGGGAAAGTGTCGCCCGAGGGTACGGAAAACGGCCCCATACCGACGGATAAGATGACGTATCGCACTAATCCCAAGACCGGGGAAAAGGTATCGATACTTGGATATGGTTGCATGCGATGGCCGACAAAGAAGATTACCGGGGAAAATGGTGAGACAGAAGAGGTGCTCGACCAGGATACGATCAATTCCCTCGTAGACGAGGCTATAGCACATGGAGTGAACTATTTCGACACGTCGCCGGCCTACTGCCGAGGGAAATCGGAGGAGGCAACAGGCATTGCTCTCAGCCGGCATCCGAGAGATTCCTATTATATAGCCACCAAACTTTCCAATTTCTCCCCGGAGAGCCAATCGCGTGAGGCTTCCATAAAAATGTATAGAGACTCATTGCGCTATCTTCAGACAGACTACATAGATTATATGCTCTTGCATGCCGTCGGGGGAGGAGGAATGGAAAACCTTCATCAACGCTACCTCGACAATGGCATCCTTGATTTCCTGATGGAGGAAAGAGAGGCCGGAAGGATAAGAAACCTTGGATTTTCTTATCATGGCGACATAGAGGTGTATGACTATCTTCTGGCCAACCATGACAAGTATAAATGGGATTTTGTGCAGATTCAGCTCAATTATCTCGACTGGGGACATTCAAAGGAGATAAATCCGCGCAACACCAATGCCGAGTATCTTTACGACGAGCTTGCCAAAAGGAATATCCCTGTTGTCATCATGGAGCCTCTTCTTGGCGGCAGGCTTTCCAATCTGCCCGACCATATAGTGGCTCGACTGAAGCAAAGGGAGCCGGAGAAAAGTGTCGCGTCATGGGCATTCCGTTTCGCCGGAACGCATCCTGATGTGCTGACAGTGTTGAGCGGCATGACCTACAAGGAGCATCTTGAGGACAATCTTCGCACGTATTGCCCCCTGAAGCCCCTTAATGAGGATGAGATGAAGTTCCTATATGATACGGCCGGACTCATCGTCACGTATCCCACCATCCCCTGCAACGATTGCAAATACTGTATGCCATGCCCTTACGGGATAGATATTCCCGGGGTGTTGCTTCATTACAACAAATGCGTCAACGAAGGCAACGTGACCGAGACTGCCAATGATCCGAAATATGCTGAGGCCCGAAGAATTTTCTTGATAGGATATGACCGGGCTGTGCCTAAGTTGCGTCAGGCAAGCCATTGCATCGGTTGCGGCAAGTGTGTGGAGCATTGTCCTCAAGGAATCAAGATTCCAAGGGCATTGCGCAAGATAGACCATTACGTGGAATTGTTGAAACAAAATGACGGAACTGTCCCGCCTAAGGAGGCATAGTTTTCGGGGTAGGTAAGCTCAAGGTTTACGGGATTAACATTTCTTGTGGAATGAATCCTATAATTTGAAGAAACATAATTCGTTTATATTTCAGGACATGTGGCTTCCAATTGCCACATGTCTTGAAGAAAACAACTAAAGATTGACAACATATGATTTGTTTTATAGGTGGCGTGGGCTTTCAGGAGGTTTTGCTCATAGCTCTTGTGGTGCTTCTTTTTTTTGGAGGCAAGAAAATCCCTGAGCTAATGAAAGGTCTTGGCAAAGGGGTGAAATCCTTTAAGGACGGAATGCGCGACGTCGAATCTGATATCAAAGCTCCGATAGAAGAAATGAAGGCGGAGGCAGATCCCAACGCAAAAAAGGATAAATAAATGGGGGGTACCCAGCAAAGTTTTTGGGGACACCTCGATGATTTGAGAGCGGTCGTTATCAAGATTGGACTTGTGGTCGTTCTGTTTGGGGTGGTGGCATTCTTTTTCAAAGATGAGCTGTTCAGGATAATCCTCGCTCCAAAGAACGATAACTTTGTCACTTATCTGCTGCTCGACCGGCTGCTCGGGCTGATGTCTGTCTCGTCGGATGGAGGATTTAATGTCCCTTTGATCAACACAGGGCTTGCCCGTCAGTTTGTCATTCATATGAAGATGGCTTTTGCAGCCGGAGTCGTATGTGCATCCCCCTACATCATCTATCAGATTTTCCGGTATGTTTCCCCGGCTTTGTATGCTGATGAAAGGAAATATGCGTATAAGGTGGTGGGGAGTGGCTATCTGATGTTCATGATTGGTATGGCGGTAAGCTATTTCTTGATTTTTCCTTTGACGTTTCGGTTTCTTGGCACGTATCAGGTGGATTCTGAGGTCAGCAATCTTATCAGTCTTGAATCGTATGTAGAGACGTTGGTTGTCATGTCGGTTTCGCTTGGAATAGTCTTTGAGATGCCCGTGGTGGCATGGCTTTTTGCAAAAATGGGCTTTATTGGGGATGACTTCATGAGAAAATACCGAAAGCACGCGGTGGTGGTAATCTTGATTGTCGCTGCCGTAATCACCCCCACGAGCGATATCTTCACCCTGCTGGCAGTGTCATTGCCAATGTGCCTGCTCTATGAAGGAAGCATTATGATAGTCCGCAGGACGGTTGCCGGAAATAAGCATCTTGCCTCAACCCCGGCATAAGAACGGTTTTAATAAACAAGCTTACGGCAATCCATCGACCTCTTGTGTCGGTCGATGGATTGCCGTAAGTTTGTTTATATCCTGAGATTGGGATTATCTCCTTATCAATTTAAAGGTCTTGGGACCGTCGGACATTTGTGCCGCCACTACATAGTAGCCGGCAGGGAGCTGGCTGACATCGAATGTGATTTTGTGCGTTTCGCGCAGGACAATAGAAGCGGTCATTCTAACTCCACCCATAGAATATATGGCTACATCATTTATTGCGGAGGCTGATGATAGGGTTGTGGTTTCTGTTGCCGGATTTGGAGCAAGGCAACTGTCGTCCGTAGCAATCGATTCCAATCCACTTGAGGTGCGTTTAAGGTAAATTGCATTTCCGATAAATGCCGTTGAGGCCGACCAATCGGAATGCATTCCATATGCCCATATGTAGAACAATTCATTGAGAGGCACTTCAGCTGTGTTGATATTGTATGTAATCGTCTGGGAATTTCCGGCACCTACGAGGAATGTCTTTAGATTGTTGCTAATTGTGGGATAGCGTCCTCCGTTGGGGTCAGAGGCAAAGTATCCGTAATAATTGACCATATCGTCAAAGAATCCAGACTTTACATTGATCGTCAGATCAAACGAGAAGTTATTGCCAATCAAATATGGAGAATCAGCGGTGCCATTGCCGTTGGCGTCCTTCACTATAACGGAAGATGTGAAAGACAGTTTATCTGTAGATACTTTTTCTATGGTGACTTTCAGGGGAGAAGCTCCTATTTTTGTTCTATCTTCCGTATAAAGGTAAGCGTCATATTCTCCGGCCGGGGTTCCCACATTGTTGACTTTCAAAACTCCGGAGAAAGTCAATTCGCAGCTTTCTCCGTCTGGAATGTTGGCATGGACCCTGTCGAGGGTGCCTTTCAGCTCTCCTTTGGAATTGAATAGCCCGATGTGGACGAAGTCATGAAATTCTTCTCCTGAATTGGATATAGTGGCTGTAAAAGAACATTGTTTCCCTTGATACACACCGGTCGATGCCTTGAAATCGGAGACTGAGAGCGTTCTTTTTACCGGAACTTGTTCAAAAGTAACTCCGGAAGCGGAGCATGTCATTTTCAGAGTGTTGGAATATCCTGTGGAACACCTTATTCCCTCCACTACGCCGTCGGATTTGAAGGCCGGTGTAATAAAATAGGTGCCTGATTTTGGGAAAACGGATGCGGGCATGGAATAGCTTTCGAAATATTGAAGCCATCCCATGTTGCCATATGAAGTCTTAGCAGAAAAGTTGGGACCTTCGACAAACACTGTCTCACCTCCATTTTCAGGAGTCATCAATACTCCGAGATTGATTTCCTTATTGACAAGGGTATATGCTTCGAAATAAGTTCCGTTGTGCTTAAAATCCACATTGGAGTTGGAAGCATAATCGTTTTTTTCAGTCTGAAAAGCGCCCTTATGAGTAAGAATGATATTGTATTCCGAGTTTTCTGACTCAGGTTTGACATATATGATGGCGCTTTGGGTGAAGTTATACCCGGCGGCAGATCCTCCGATGCCTTGCGACGTGGGGTCGAGCGCTGTCAGAAGGAAGTAGCCGTCGCTCATGCCGTTCCATCCCCAATTGAGATGATAGTATCCGTCGGCGTATCCGTCAACGACGAAAGCATGCGCGGCAGAATCATTAAGGCCTGTGTAGACAATTGCTCTCCCTTCTTTCAATTCATTATACATCATGGAGTCCCATTCATGCGTAGTATAATAGTCTCTTGCTACGAATGACACTCCCTTGTCATATCTGAGGAGATGAACGAGTCCATAGGCGGCATCTTGGAGATATGCGCCGGATGCATCTTTAGCGTACATCATTCTGCAAGCGTTGCCCACTCCGGCCATAAGCGTTGCGACCGCTTTGGCTTGAGTTTGGGAGTAGGAGTTGGAATAACTGTCAAGCATGTTTGTCCAGTCGAATTCCGTATCTGAGAAATTGAATTGGGATTGTCGGCTTATTCCGTTAGCTGTATAGGTGTATGTGTTTATCCCTTTTCCTTTGGTAGGCCAATTATGTGTCTTTAAGACCTGGGCGACAGCCGTGGCAGTGCAGCCTGTAGGGTCATTGACATTATTTGTTTTCGGACATTCGTCATTGAATGGTTTGCTTTGGCCCCATTTAGCTTTGCACAAAGGAGATATGGAAGCTCGGGCTTCAGATGTTTCTGTAGGCAGCGTTCCGGCATGGTTTGTGGCGTATGAAAGCTGGCGTCCATATTCTTCAATCCATTGCTTCAATGCGGGAGGGATGTTTGTGCTATCGAAATTTCCGGAGTCGGCATATCCCAGCACTTGGGGCAACAGGTCGTCGGCACTGACCAATACAAAACCGTTGTCGCCCGGACGGTTTATGACATACGCGACGTTAAGTCCTTCGAAAGTCGCCACATGGTCTGCTTTCAATTGGGCTCGGGTGTTGTTGATAGAAAATTTCTCAGGTAGGTTTTTCATGGCTTTGCTGAATGAAAGCTGTTTGGCGTCCATGCATTGCCATGAAGCGGCAGATAAAATCGCCAGACTTAAAAATGTCTTGTAAAGTTGCTTCATAAGCGATAAAATATGATTAGATTAGTATTGAGGTTGGAATCTGATTAGACATGAGATGGGCTCCCTGTCTTTTTGTATGATGTTAGACTGCAAATATACTACGAATTTTTAAATTTTATGTGATTAGATATGAAAAAATGGTTGATTGAGTCGGATTTATGATTTTTGTTGTTTTGATTAGAAAAATTTTGTTTTGTTTTGAAAAATGAAAGTGTTCCGATTTAGAAAATTTTGTTCCGATTTAAAAAATAAGAGTGTTCTGATTAGAAAAATCTTGTTCTGATTTGGAAAATCTTGTTTTGATTTGGAAAATCTTGTTTTGATTTGAAGAAATCTTGTTTGTTATAGCTTTTATAGCTTTTATGGGGTTGGAATTTTGGGTTGAAGGGGGTCAGTTGTTATTGTGTTGAAGGATTTTGCTGAATTCCTCAGGGCATTCGGCGAAGAGGGAGATCTCTTGCTTCGAAACGGGATGAATGAAATCTATGTGTCGGGCGAGAAGGGAGATGCCGCCGTCCTTGTTGCTTCGACGGGCCCCGTATTTGAGGTCGCCTTTTATTGGATGGCCAATATTGGAGAGCTGGGCACGTATCTGATGTTTCCTCCCCGTCAGCAAGTTGATTTCAAGAAGAGAATACTGGTCACCGTTGGCGACTGTATGATACTTTAAAATGGATTCTTTTGCGTCCTTGTCTCCTTCCCGGGCAATGAATGTCTTGTTGATTCTTCCATCGCTGACAAGGAAATTTCTGAGCGTGTCTTCCTCTTTTTCAGGTTTGCCTTCCACGAGGGCCCAATATGTTTTATGGATTTCACCCTTGCGAAGCATGTCGTTGAGCCGGGTTAGGGCTTTTGAAGTCTTGGCAAAAACCACCAGTCCTCCGACAGGACGGTCGATACGATGCACGACCCCGCAAAACACGTTTCCGGGTTTGTTGTACTTCTCCTTTAGATAATCTTTGATTTTCTCTGAAAGGGGAGTGTCGCCGGTTTTGTCGCCTTGCACGATTTCTCCCGGCTTTTTGTTGACCACGATGATGTGGTTGTCTTCATATATCACGTCCATGACCATCTTAATTATGAGAGTAAAAATCCAATATGTGTTGGCAGAGCTTAGACTTGGGGTGGCACTGATGCTACGTTAGGCAATGCCGTTCCTGTCAAGCCGGAAAAAAAGAAAAGCCGATTCCAAAGGAACCGGCTTTCATGGTGGCGGGGGCAGGACTCGAACCTACGACCTTTGGGTTATGAGCCCAACGAGCTACCACTGCTCCACCCCGCGGTGTTGATTTCGAGTGCAAAGTTACGACTTTTTTGAATACCCACCAAATTTTTCGGCAAAAAAATGAAGAAAAAATAATAAATAGAAGTTGATGTGGGTGATAATGTATTTATTATTAATTGGTTGTATGATTATATAAATTCTGCAAGAAATTAACTACGTAAATAAGTATTTCCGAGGAATTATATATAGGCAGGTTCGATAAGTTGATCCACTCGCTTTAAGCTCAAAAATCAGCTCAAGTCAATTTATAGAACCTGCCTACAAGGAAATGGATTTGCCTAAGCTTGATCGCCGGATTTCAGATTTTGATAATTGACATGCCGTGCTCGGTGCTAAGACCAGAGACTCTTTATTTTTATAGGATCTTATAAGGAACTGACTTAAAGGGTAATGTAGCAAAATGTAAAGTGATTGAAAATGGGAGTTGGATAATTATTTTGGTAAAAATGGCTGTGAAGTGGAAAACTTTTGCTAAATTTGCTCAAAATTTAGCTCTTTGTGCAATTTTCATTGCCCGGACGCTTGTCCCAAGGTATGGTTGCCGAGAATAGATTCTGTTTTTTCCACTCTTAAATCAACTTTTGCATCATGGTGATGAAGACTCGTGACAAGTTTATTGAGGTAGCAAGGCAACTTTTCGCAAGAAAAGGTGTCGAAAACACCACTATGAACGACATCGCGGCTGCCTCCGACAAAGGCAGGCGCACGATTTACACATATTTCAAAAGCAAACGCGATATCTTCAACGCGGTCATTGAGAGCGAGACGGATCAGATTCTAAGCCGGCTACGCCACATAGTCTCCATGCCGTCGTCGCCGGAAGAGAAAATCCTCGACTATATCGACTGCCGTTTTGAGGCCATGAAGGAGATCGTGTCGAGAAACGGCTCTTTGAGAGCCGGTTTTTTTCGCGATGTGAGGAAAGTGGACCGCGCACGAAAAATCATCACACGCAAAGAGACCGCCCTGCTTCGCGACATCCTGCAGGAGGGGGTAGAAAAGGGAGTGTTTGATATTCCCAACGTGAATCATTTCGCCGTAATCGTGACTCAGGCCATCCATGGTCTCGACGTCCCTTATATCCGCGACAATCTTTCCGACGAGGGTATCGACAAGACCATGCTGAAGTCTTACATCTCAGATTTCATTATAAACAGTATCAAGAAAAAATGACCGAATAATAATAGAAAATAATTTATATGTATATTAATTCTATGGGCCATTACGTGCCCTCGGCAAGAGTGACAAACGATTACTTCGAGAGAATCAATGGCTTGACCTCCGAATGGATCGTGCAGCGCACAGGGATTGTCAGCCGTGCCAAGGCAGCTGCCGATGAAAACTCCGACTCAATGGCCATCGCCGCCATCGACGACGCACTGACACGTCTGCCTTATGATATAAAGGACGTGAACCTGATCGTGGCAGCCTGCTACTCAATCTACGACACCGTTGCCACTCCCGCCCACGTTGCCCAACAGCACTACGGCATCCATGGCGCCAAGGCTGTCTATGCCTCCGCAGCCTGCTCCTCATTCATCAACGGACTTGAGATAATAGAAGGCTATTTCGCATCCGGAAAAGCCGACAAGGCATTGCTTATATGCCCTGAACATAACACCTACTATAGCAATGACAGCGACCCCAAGGCCGGACATCTATGGGGAGACGCCGCAGTGGCTTTCTTCCTGAGCAAGGAGCGTCAGAGCGAAAATGACATTGAGATACTCGACATTTTCACGGAAGGCCTCGGAGATGTCGGCAAAGGTCCGGAAGGGGTGAAGCTGCGCCCGGGAGAAGAGGGTATCACCATGCCCGACGGTCGCGACGTCTTCATGCACGCCTGCAAATACATGATCTATGCGCTCAATCATTCCCTGGAAAACACAGGATTGAAGATAGAAGAGATCAACAAACTTATATGTCATCAGGCCAACAAGAGAATCGTGGCGCAAGTGGCCCATATGCTTGAAAAGCCGCTCGACGATTTCCTTAACAATATCGAGACTCTCGGCAACACCGGCTCAGCTTCCGTGGCCCTGGTGCTTTCGCAGAACGCCGACAAATTCAAGAAAGGCGACAAAGCGGCGTTGATGGTGTTCGGCGGAGGTTATTCTTGCGGATGCTTCATCGTCAAGTTCTGAAACGAATCATATTATTAAAAATCAAAATTCCAAGATATAATGAAACTACTTGAAGGAAAGACAGCGTTGATCACAGGTGCTGCCCGAGGCATTGGCAAGGCCATTGCCCTTAAATTTGCGTCGGAAGGCGCCAACATCGCTTTCACCGACCTCGTGATAGACGAAAACGGCAAAAAGACAGAGGAGGAAATCGCTGCCTACGGCGTAAAATGCAAGGCTTATGCCTCCAATGCCGCTAATTTCGAAGACACTGAGAAAGTCGTAAATCAGGTGAAGGAAGACTTCGGCTCGATTGATATTCTCGTGAACAACGCCGGCATCACCAAAGACGGCCTGATGATGCGCATGACCGAAGCTCAGTGGGACGCAGTCATCGCTGTCAATCTTAAATCCGCCTTCAATTTCATCCATGCCGTGCTTCCTATAATGATGCGTCAGCGTCATGGCTCCATCATCAACATGGCTTCCGTGGTGGGAGTCCATGGCAATGCAGGCCAGGCCAACTACGCAGCATCCAAGGCCGGACTTATCGCCCTTGCCAAGAGCATCGCACAGGAAGTCGGCTCACGCGGCATCCGCGCAAACGCAATCGCCCCGGGCTTCATCGAGACTGCCATGACGGCAGCCCTTCCCGATGCCGTGCGTGAGGAATGGACGAAGAAAATCCCTCTCCGTCGTGGAGGCAAGCCGGAGGATATCGCCGATGTGGCTACGTTCCTCGCTTCCGACATGTCGAGCTACGTCTCCGGCCAGGTGATTCAGGTCGACGGCGGCATGAATATGTAAGCATCCATCATTTGAGATGAGAAAATACGCGATAATCGTTGCGGGAGGGGAGGGCAGGCGCATTGGCGGTGCCCTCCCCAAACAATTCCGTATGCTTGCGGGATTCCCCATGCTCTATTGGTCGATGAGGGCTTTCCGCGAGGAAGACCCCTCAACGGCTCTGATTCTCGTGCTGCACAGGGATTTTATCACTCTTTGGAATGAGCTTTCGCTGGGGATTCCCGAGAGCCAGAGGATTCCCCATCAGATTGTGTCGGGAGGAGAGACGAGGACGGCATCGGTGGTCAACGGTCTTGACTTGGTCGACGACGGAGAGCAGACTCTTGTCGCCGTACACGATGCGGCGCGTCCGTTGGTGTCTCCGGAGATGATAGCAAGGGGCTGGGATGCCCTGAGAGACTGTCGCGGGGCCGTGCCGGTCGTAGCCGTGACGGATTCACTCCGAAAGATAGATTCCGAAGGAAACCGTGCCGTAGATAGGAGCAACTATGTTGCAGTGCAGACTCCGCAGGTGTTTCATGCCAAAAGTCTTAAGCAGGCTTATGAGCTTAACCCAGGGGCGGTCTATTCCGACGACGCGTCGGCCTTAGAGGCTTCCGGCCTGCAGGTGGTATTGTTTGAGGGCTCTCCAAGAAACATGAAGGTCACCAATCCGGGAGACCTTGAGATTGCCGAACTGTTTATTAACCAGGATAAGGATTGACAGATTTTCTCGATACAGACATAAAATACCTTAAAGGGGTGGGCGTGGAGAGAGCCAAGATGCTCTCTTCCGAAATAGGGGTCGCGACATTCCGCGACCTCCTATATTACTTCCCCTTCAGGCATATCGATAGAAGCCGGTTTTACACCATCTCCGAACTTTCAGGCGCCGAACTTCCCTCTCTCCAGATCAAAGGCTCGTTTATCAGCTTCAATGTCGAAGGGGAAGGGGCAAGAAAAAGACTCGTCGGCATTTTCAGCGACGGCAAAAAGATGATGGAGTGCGTTTGGTTTTCAAAGCTTCAGTATTTCTCCACGGCTTATAAAATCGGCGCGACATACGTCATTTTCGGGAAACCGGGTTTCTTCAGGAATGTCTATTCCATGGTGCATCCGGAGGTTGAGCCGTTTGATCCCGCCAAACCTCCCACGGGATTCCGTGGCGTCTATTCCATCACGGAGACCATGCGAAAGCGAGGGGCGTCCACCCGCCTTTTGCAGACGCTCGTCGGCAATCTCTTCGCCAACACCGGCTTTTCCTCTGTCGGCGACAATCTCCCGGAGGAGATCATCCGCCATTATAGCCTGATGCCACTGCCGGAGGCGCTTCGCCAGATGCATTTCCCCTCCGATGCCGCCTCTTTACGCAAAGCAATGGAGAGGATGAAATTCGAGGAACTTTTTTATGTCGAAGCCCACATCCTCCGCTATTCCATGGAGCGCGGGTCGAGGATTCCCGGTTATGTCTTCCCGAGGATAGGGGAAAAGTTCAATGGCTTTTATTTCAATGTGCTTCCTTTCCAGCTGACGGGGGCGCAGAAGCGAGTGTTGAAAGAGATAAGGGCGGATATGAAGACGGGCCGGCAGATGAACCGTCTGCTTCAGGGCGACGTAGGGTCGGGAAAGACCATGGTGGCTTTCATGTCGCTTTTGATGGCGATCGACAATGAATGCCAGGGAGCTTTGATGGCCCCGACTGAAATTCTCGCAACGCAGCATTATGAAAGTCTTCGCCAGTGGGCCGATCCGATAGGTGTGAAGGTGGCCTTGCTGACCGGAAGCACGCGTGCCTCAGAAAGAAGAAGGATTCATGAGGGTCTTGAGTCGGGGGAGATAGATATAGTGGTGGGCACACATGCCTTGATTGAAGACACGGTGCGTTTTCATAAGCTTGGTTTGGTCGTAATCGATGAGCAGCACAGGTTTGGCGTCGCCCAGCGAGCCGCCATGTGGAAGAAGAGCGCGACGGCCCCCCACGTCCTTGTAATGACCGCCACCCCCATCCCCCGGACGCTCGCTATGACCGTCTACGGCGACCTCGATGTCTCTGTCATCGACGAGTTGCCTCCCGGACGCAAACCCGTCACCACGCTTTTGCGCTACGATTCCTCCCGCATGGAAGTTGACCGCCTGATATTTTCCCAGCTGCGGGAGGGAAGGCAAGTCTATATCGTATATCCCCTTATTGAGGAGAATGAGAAGCTCGACCTCAAAAGCCTTGAGGAGGGATATAGGCGCACTTGCGAGACGTTTCCCGGCTATCGCGTCTGCTTCGTGCACGGAAAAATGAAACCGGCGGAGAAAGACCATCAGATGGATCTTTTTGTCAGCGGAGAGGCGAGGATAATGGTGGCAACCACCGTCATAGAGGTAGGGGTCAATGTCCCCAACGCCTCGGTGATGGTGATAGAGAATGCCGAACGTTTCGGACTCTCGCAACTCCATCAGCTTCGGGGCAGGGTAGGCCGTGGTGCCGACCAGAGCTTCTGCGTCTTGATGGGGAAAATAAAATCCGGTGCAGACACAAAAAAACGCCTGAATATAATGACGGAGACCACCGACGGCTTCCTGATTTCCGAGGCGGATATGAAAATCCGTGGTCCCGGAGACATGGAGGGCACCCAGCAAAGCGGTCTGGCATTCAATCTTCGGGTGGCCGACCTGGCCCGCGACGGGCAGATCCTGACGAGGGCAAGGGAGATGGCGATAGCCGTCTTGCGCGGGAACCCCCGACTGCTTGCCCCCGGCTGTCAGGCCTCTCCCGCGAATGACTCCGACATGAAGCCATTGCCGTTGTCGCCTGCTGGGGTGGATATCATAGCTCGGGAATTGCGTTTGCGGTTTGCGCGGGCGGTCGATTGGTCGCAGATTTCGTGAGTCATTAGTCTTTTAGTCATTAGTCATTAGTTGTTGGCCAGTATAGATTGTTATAGATTATATGAGAGAAAAAGAATTTTTACCTCTCGTGGAGCAACGCCTCGGCATCGGGCAGCTCAACGAGATGCAGATAAAGATGATGGCTTCCGCTTCGGAGCCACGCGACATAGTCCTGCTTTCCCCGACGGGAAGCGGGAAAACCCTGGCCTTCACACTTCCTGTGATGAAATTGATGCGTCCGTCAACAGGCAGGGTGCAGTGTGTGGTCATTGCTCCTTCGAGGGAGCTCGTGGTGCAGATTGCCGGCGTGATGCGTGAAGTTTCGCCCGGATTGCGGGTTGTGGCTTTGTATGGCGGTCATAATGTGGAGGATGAGGTCAACAGCCTTAAGGTCGTGCCGGATATAGTCGTTGCTACCCCGGGCAGACTTCTCGACCATGCCGTCAGGCGCAATATCGACCTTCTTCCCGTCAGGATTGTCGTGCTTGATGAGTTTGACAAGTCGCTGGAACTCGGTTTCGACGAAGAGATGGAGAAACTGATGAAGAGGATGAAAAACGTCAGCCGCTTCATACTGACCTCTGCCACGAATGCCGATGTCATGCCCGAATTTCTCAACCTCAACAATCCCCTGACTCTTGATTTCCTCTCCGGCAACGAGAATTTGAAGACAAGGATGAGGGTCCACAGGGTCAAGTCAGACAGCAAAGACAAGCTTGAGGCATTGCTCTCCCTGCTAAAGTGCATCACGGCGGAAGGACCTCTAAAGAAGACCATAATTTTTGTCAACCATAGGGAAAGCGCGGAAAGGGTGGTTGAATTTTTGAAGAAGAAAGGTGTGGATGCCTCTCTCTACCATGGTGCGCTCGACCAACGCGAGCGCGAGACGGCCGTAGCCCTCTTCAACAATGGCAGTCGTCCGGTGCTTGTTGCGACCGACCTTGCAGCCCGCGGTCTCGACATAGAGAAAGTGGCCTCCATCATCCATTATCATCAGCCCTTGACGCGCGAAGCCTACACCCACCGCAACGGTCGCACGGCCCGCGTGGAAGAGGAAGGGGATATCTATCTCCTTGTCGGACCTGACGAGGAAATCAAAGACTATGTGGAATTTGACGACGACTTTGAGCTGAATCCGGCTACGGAGTCGGTATTAAAGTCGGGTTTTGAGACGCTTTATATCACGGGTGGAAAGCGTGAGAAACTCTCCCGAGGCGATATACTCGGTTTTATTGTCAAAGAGGGAGGAATCGATGTCGGAGCTGTCGGCAAAATCAACGTCTTCGACCATTATTCGCTTGTAGCAGTGAAAAAATCGAAAGCCGGAAGAATTGTCGAAAAACTGTCGGGCCACAAATTGAAAGGAGAGAAGCGCAAAATCTCTATAATGAGATAGCCGATCTTCAAACGCCATCAATTCGGGAGGGAGAAAGAAGATAGTTGCCGAAGGGTGGTTAAAACATTCAAAAAAGGTATAAATCTTTCAAAATCGTGAAAGATAGTTACATTTGAAGCAAATATAGACTTTGAATGTTTGAAAAATAGCTTGGAAATAATTATCTTTGCAGTCGTAAACGAACAGGGATAATCCAAAAGAGAGCCGTATGCGCTCCTTGAATTAGACTAAAATCTCAATTAAATAACAAATTAATAACTATGAGCAAAGCAAAGCAATTCCTGACTTGCGACGGTAATCAGGCTGCTGCCCACATCAGCTACATGTTTACTGAGGTGGCCGCTATCTACCCGATTACCCCCTCATCGACCATGGCGGAATACGTAGACGACTGGTCGGCTGCAGGCAGGAAGAACATTTTCGGAGAGACAGTACTCGTGCAAGAGATGCAAAGTGAAGGTGGCGCCGCAGGCGCAGTCCACGGCTCGCTGCAGGCCGGCGCGCTGACCACTACCTACACCGCTTCGCAGGGTCTTCTCCTGATGATCCCTAACATGTATAAAATCGCCGGCGAGCTTCTCCCCTGCGTATTCCATGTTTCGGCACGTACTCTCGCTTCCCACGCGCTGAGTATCTTCGGCGACCATCAAGACGTCATGTCGGCTCGCCAGACAGGCTTCGCGATGCTGTGCGAAGGCTCCGTTCAGGAGGTGATGGACCTCGCAGCCGTTGCCCATCTCGCAACGCTCAAGAGCCGCGTGCCTTTCGTCAACTTCTTCGACGGTTTCCGCACATCCCACGAAATCCAGAAAATCGAGGCCATCGACCAGGATGAGCTCGCTCCCCTTATCGACCAGGAAGCCCTTGCTGATTTCCGCAACCGCGCCCTCAACCCCAATGCCCCGGTAGCCCGCGGCATGGCTGAGAACCCCGACGTATTCTTCCAGCACCGTGAGGCTTCCAACCCCTACTACATGGCAGTTCCCGAGATCGTAGAGAACTACATGAACGAGCTCTCAAAAATCACGGGCCGCAACTACGGTCTGTTTGACTACTATGGCGACCCCGAGGCCGACCGCGTGATCATCGCCATGGGTTCCGTCACGGAGTGCATCCGCGAGACCATTGACCATCTCCGCGCAAAAGGGGAGAAAGTTGGTCTCGTAAGCGTTCACCTCTATCGTCCGTTCTCCGCAAAGCACTTCCTTTCCGCCGTCCCCGCCACGGCCAAGAGAATCGCCGTGCTCGACCGCACGAAAGAACCCGGAGCGCTCGGAGAGCCTCTCTATCTCGACGTAAAGGATTGCTTCTACGGCAAGGAGAACGCCCCGCTCATCGTAGGCGGTCGCTATGGCCTCAGCTCGAAGGACACCACTCCCGCACAGATTCTTTCCGTCTATGACAATCTCGCTCTTCCCGAGCCCAAGAACGGCTTCACGGTGGGCATCGTCGACGACGTGACTTACCTTTCCCTTCCCCAGCTTCCCGAAATCAGCGTAGGCGACGAGGGAATGTTCCAGGCCAAGTTCTTCGGTCTTGGCGCTGATGGCACAGTCGGAGCCAACAAGAACTCCGTCAAGATCATCGGCGACAACACCGACAAATACTGTCAGGCATACTTCTCCTACGACTCCAAGAAGTCGGGCGGCTTCACCTGCTCGCACCTCCGCTTCGGCGACCTCCCTATCCGCTCCACGTATCTCGTTACGACGCCCAACTTCGTGGCTTGCCACGTTCAGGCTTATCTCCACATGTATGACGTGACCCGCGGCCTGCAGAAGAACGGTACGTTCCTTCTCAACACCATCTGGGAGGGTGAGGAGCTTGCGAAGAACCTTCCCAACAAGGTGAAGCGCTATTTCGCACAGAACAACATCCGCGTCTTCTACATCAACGCTTCGAAGATCGCTCAGGAAATCGGCCTCGGCAACCGCACCAATACCATTCTCCAGAGCGCATTCTTCCGCATCACGGAGGTTATCCCCGTTGATCTTGCCGTAGAGCAGATGAAGAAATTCATCGTGAAGTCTTATGGCAAGAAGGGTCAGAACATCGTCGACATGAACTATGCAGCCGTGGATCGCGGAGGCGAATACAAGGAGCTGACCGTAGATCCCTCCTGGGCTAACCTCGCCGACGAAGAGGCCAAGAAGATCGACGTTCCCGAGTTCGTTTCCAACGTTGTTATCCCCATCAACGCTCAGGATGGCGACCTTCTCCCCGTCAGCACCTTCAAGGATTGCGCCGACGGCACATGGCCGCAGGGCACAGCCCGCTATGAGAAGCGCGGAGTAGCAGCCTTCGTCCCCGAATGGAATCCCGAGAACTGTATCCAGTGTAACAAGTGCTCATATGTCTGCCCCCACGCTTGCATCCGTCCGTTTGTGCTCGACGAGGCTGAGATGGCTGCTGCTCCTTTCGGCGAGGAACACTCGATTCCGGCCATCGGCAAGACCTTCACGGGCATGCGTTTCGTGCAGCAGGTTGATGTGCTCGACTGCCTCGGCTGCGGCAACTGCGCCGATGTCTGCCCGGGCAAGAAGGGCCAGAAGGCTCTCGTCATGAAGCACGAGGAGAGCCAGATCGGCCAGCAGCCCAACTGGGATTATTGCGCAAGCAAGGTATCCTCGAAGCAGAATCTCGTTGACATCAAGGCCAACGTCAAGAACAGCCAGTTTGCTACTCCTATGTTTGAGTTTTCCGGTGCTTGCTCCGGTTGCGGCGAGACTCCCTACGTCAAGCTCATCAGCCAGCTCTTCGGCGACCACGAGGTTGTGGCCAACGCCACGGGTTGCTCATCCATCTATTCAGGCTCCGTGCCCTCCACTCCCTATTGCGAGAACGAGAAGGGCAACGGTCCCGCTTGGGCAAACTCCCTCTTCGAGGACTTCTGCGAATTCGGTCTCGGTATGCGTATAGCCTACGAGAAGATGCGTGCGCGTCTTGAGGAGACCTGCAACAAGATCGCTGCTTCCGAGAACGCTCCCGAGGCTCTTAAGGCAGCTGCGGCTGCCTGGATGGAGGCTCGCGAGGATGCCGACGCTTCCCGCGTGAAGGGCGACGCTCTCCTTGAGGAGGCTAAGAAAGGCGCCGAGGCAGGTTGCGACTGCTGCAAGAAGATTGTCGGCCTGAAGCACTATCTCGTAAAGCGCAGCCAGTGGATCATCGGTGGCGACGGCGCAAGCTACGATATAGGCTACGGCGGTCTTGACCACGTGATCGCTTCCGGCAAGAACGTCAACATTCTCGTTCTCGACACGGAGGTTTACTCCAACACCGGCGGCCAGTCTTCAAAGGCTACTCCTATCGCCGCCATCGCCAAGTTTGCCGCTGCCGGCAAGCGTATCCGTAAGAAGGATCTTGGCCTCATGGCCACGACCTACGGCTACGTATATGCCGCACAGGTTGCCATGGGTGCCGACAACGCTCAGACCCTCAAGGCTATCCGCGAGGCAGAGGCTTACGACGGCCCGTCGATCATCATCGCTTACTCTCCCTGTATCAACCATGGTCTGAAGGTCGGAATGGGCCACAGCCAGGAAGAGGAGAAGAAAGCAGTGGAATGCGGCTACTGGCATCTCTGGCGCTACAATCCTGCTCTTGAGAACAGCGGACAGAATCCGTTCTCTCTCGACAGCAAGGAGCCGGATTGGAGCAAGTTCAACGACTTCCTCAAAGGTGAGGTTCGTTTCGCATCGCTCTTCAAGATGCAGCCCGAAGCAGCCGGCGAGCTCTTCCAGGCAGCTCAGGACAATGCAAAATGGCGCTACAACAACTACAAGCGTCTTTCCCAGCAGAACTGGGGCACGGATCCTGAAATGACAGCCGAGGAGGAAGCACTCCGCAAGTAAGAAAATCTCGACAGGCACTGAGCCTGATAAAATAAAATGGGGGCACCGAAAAAGTGCCCCCATTTTATTTTATGCTATCGGACTTAGCAACTTTAGGTTATCCTCTCAAATCCATGAATTGTGGCAAATTCAATCGGTGGATTATGGCAGATTCAATCGGTGGATTATGGCAAATCCAATCCATGGATTGTGGCAAGTTTAATCGGTGGATTGTGGCAAGTTTAATCGGTGATTTGTCGGAAAAAGAAGATCGGCAACCTTGGTCCTGATATCTTTCCGGCTTACTTGAATGATATCAAAGCTAAAGGTTGCCGACCTGTAAAAGGCTGTTATTCCAACAATTCCTACTGGTCAGACTGGTCCGACTGATCAGACTTGTCTGACAAGTTAGACCGGTCAGATTGGGCAGGCCGGGCTCTCCATTTTGCGGCATACTCGCTGGGCGACATACCGAATTCCCTGCGGAATATCTTCCCAAACGAAGAATGCCCACCGTAGCCCACGGCATAAGCTATCTCCGAAATCGACATCTCATCTCCCTGAATCATCTCCTTCGCCTTGGCGAGACGTATCCCCCTGATATACTCCAGCATCGAGATTCCCAAGATGCTCTTGCACTTGCGATAGAGTGTGGAATAACTCATACACATCTTGTCGGCCAAAAACTGCACGTCGAGCTCCGGGTCCGCCAGATTTTCGCAAACATGGTTGTTTATCTGCTCCATAAACTTGCGGTCGAGAGGCGATAGCCGTAACACCGGCTCCGAGGCCGTCTGTTTTTCCATTGATTGTTCTTTTTGTGCATGTTCCCCTTGCGTCGCTATCTCCTTTGATTCCTTCACGAGAGCCTTTGCCAGACGCTCTTTGCGGATAAGGAGATTCGAGATGCGCCCGCGAAGCAGTTTCGCGCTGAAAGGCTTTGTCAGATAGGAGTCGGCCCCCGACTCATAGCCCGTCTCACGGTCGCTCAGCGAATCTTTGGCCGTCAGCAATATGACGGCGATATGGCTCGTCAGGATATCCTCCTTTATCTTCGTGCACAGTTGAATCCCGTCCATCTCCGGCATCATAATGTCGCTGACCACTATGTCGGGACTCTCCTCATGCACGGCTTTAAGCCCCTCCAGACCGTTGGAGGCGGAAACAACGCTGTAGTCCGACTCCAGCGACTGGCAGATATATTCCCTGATGTTGTCGTTGTCTTCCACGATCAGCACCTTGCATCGTTTGGCAGCCTCTGCCGCCTCGGCAAACTCTCCCTCTTCCGGCTGGGGCAGCCTTGTTTGGGGCAGGCTTTCATTATGGATGGCATTCGGATATATATTTTCTGTCAGCAGGCTTATAATGAATGTCGAGCCCTTTCCCTCTTCGGATTCAGCGATTATGTCAGCCTCATGTAGGTCGGCGAGATTCTTCACCAACGACAGACCTATGCCCGTGCCGGAAGCCTGATGGTTGCCCTTCACCTGGTAGTAGCGTTTGTAGATATTCGAGAGCTCCTCTTTCGACATCCCGTATCCCGTGTCGGCCACGGAGATTTCAGTCCGCTCCTCGCCGTCTTTCAGCACTTGCCGCAGCGACAGGACGATGCTCCCTTTCTCCGTATATTTCACGGCGTTGCTGAGGATGTTGTTGAGCATTATTGAGATCATGTCCCTGTCGAAATAGATCTTTTTCACCCCTTTGTCGATATCGAGGATGATTTCTACGTCCTTGTTCATGTTGAGCTCCTTGAATCTCAAGCCGATTTCGTAGACAAGATTGGAAATATTGCCCTTAGCTACGCTTAGTTCCCTGTTACGGGTTTCCGTCTTGCGGAATTCCAATATGCCGTTGATGAGCGAAAGAAGCGACTTCGAGCTTTCGCGGATCATGCGGAGTTTGGTATTATATTTTGCGGGAAGCGTAGGGTCGCTGACCATGTCCTCGATAGGCCCGATGATGAGGGTCAGAGGTGTGCGTAGTTCGTGGGTGATGTTGGTGAAGAAACGCAGACGTTCCTCGTTCAGTATATGTTGTTGTTGGTTCTGGGCTATTTCCGATTGATAACGCTCCTTTAGCCTCACCCTGCGCACGTAGAGATAAAACATGAATATGACGATGCCGATGAAGATCAATACGTACAGAGTTATGGCCCACCATCTTAACCATATTGGAGGGGGTATTATAATATTCGCCACCTGCGTGGGCTTGCTCCATTCATTCCCCTTGAACCGGTATCTCACTAAAAGCTTGTAGTTTCCCGGCGACAGGTTTCTGAACGACACGGAGTTTTCATTCCTGAGATCCACCCATGAATCGTCATATCCCTCCATCTTGTAGGCGAATGAGGAATATTTCATGATTCCTTGGTCGGGGACGGCGAAAGTGATTCTGAATGTCGATTGATTGTAGGGAAGCACCACCTTCCCGTTTTTCGCCTGTATCTGTATCTCATTCTCCTTTCTGTTGTCGCCCTCTTTGTAAGCCGTAAACCCGGTGACGACGACGGGAAGGTCGTGGTTTTCAGAGACGGTGCTGTCAGTGTTGATGGAAATTATGCCGTTGGCGGAAGCGAAGTATACGCGGCCATCCTTTCCGACGGCCGATCCCCTTTCGCTGAAAGAGTTAAGGGGAATCTCGCGGTCGGAATGATGGAATGTGACGGCAAGCGATTTCCCGTTGATGAATGCCACTCCGTTGTCGAGCGATGCCCAGAAGTTCCCCTCTTTGTCCTCGTCTATTGCCATTATATGGGATACCCCTGATTCCGAAGGGTCGATCACGAGTTTATATCCCGAATGGTCGGATGGTTTCTCAAACAAAACCAGTCCGTTTCTTGTCGCCACCCACATTCTTCCTTTCGAATCTTTAAGAATGTCGTTGATGGCATTGGAGACAAATCCATGGGCGTCATTTAGTTCGGCTTTTCGTTTGAAATCGGGCGACATTATGTTGATTCCCTTGCCGAAAGTGCCTATCCATATGTTGCCGGCGGCATCATACCTAATAGACTGCACCACGTGGTCGCTCAGCTCGCTCTCGATCGGTAGTTTCTCGGCTTGGTTTCCATTTAGTTGCCAGATATAGTCGTTGGTCGCGAAAAGGATAGATCCTGTCGGACTCTTATATATCGACCGGACATTCACTGGTAATCCCTCTATTTGGGTGAACGTTCCGGATGTCTTGTTGAATCGGAAAGCCCCTTGGTCGGTTGTGCCGACCAGGAAGTCCCCCTTATTGTCTTCTACGATAGCCGTGACGGCCGTCTTTTGTCCCTCGTTCATTCCCGGGATAGGGAATGAGGCCGCCTCTTTACCCAGGCGTGAGATTTCTCCGTCGGAGCCGAGCCAGAGATTTCCCTCGCTGTCGGTCAGGCAGCTCCAGACGGGCGGGTAGAGCCATCCTTGGGGAGTGGTCTTGACGTATTTCTCTCTTTGGAACATGGGCTTGACGTGGGATATGACATTGACTCCGGCCCGATATTGTCCTATCCATAAATTGCCGAAGCGGTCTTCCACGAGGGCGCGGATATGTTTGCATTCCATTGATCCCGGTCTTGCCTCAGCCGTGACCGACGTGAATTCAGCCTTCTCAGGATTGTCATAATCGATGTTGGTGGCCATGCATGTCCCTCCCCGCATCGTGGCGAAAAGGATGCTGCCGTCCTTAAGCTCTATGATCCGGCGCAATCCTCCCGGGGCTATTGATTTGGGATTCCCCTCCTTGCTGACGAATGGAGTGATCCGCTTTGTCCATGGATTAAGCAAAGCGGCCCCGTTGTCGGTGCCGATCCATACGTAGCCATTGTCAGCTTCCATTAGATGGTAGACACAATCCCCGGGAATAGGGGAGTTGTCCATCCGGTAGTTGGTGAATGTATGGGCCACGGTGTCTATCGCGCTCAATCCTTCCGTGACGTGTCCTACGTATAGAGTTCCGTCCTGTGTTTCAAGAGATGCATATGATGTGCGAGGCAGTCCTTCTACGGTTTCGTGGTTGTATTTCCTGATTTCGCCGTTCTTTTCATTATAGTAATGAGCTCCGAAATGATAATCGGTCAGCCAGATTCCCCCTCCGGGAGCTGCCTTTATGTCAACGACGTTCATCGGCCATAATCTCTCGTCGGGCGAATCTTTGAATTCCATGTCTTCGAGCGAGAGGATCTTGACGCCGTCTCTTTGAGTGGCTATCCAAAGTCGGTCGGGATTGTCTGGGTCCTGGACCACTACGTTCAGTTCGTTGGCTGGAAGGGCGGAGTTCTCTTTCGTGAGATTGATAAATCTCTTGCCGTCGAATTTGTTTAGACCCGATTCTGTGGCTACCCAGATTCCTCCCTTTGAATCCTCGGCCATCGAGGTGACGTAGCCGTTTGAAAGCCCGTCGTTGAGGTCGTAAGTGGTGCGTCCCCCCTCGCTGATGAGGGCGTATGCCAACGATGCGGAGAGCGTCGTGGCCAATATCGACAGGAGTGTTGAAAAGCGTTTCATGATACGTGACATTTTTATAACGTCGGAACGCCGGATATATTTAAGGACTTTTAAATAAAAATGTATTGAGGCCTCAGGATTATGTAGCGTCCCTTATCGGCGGCAAATATAGCGAGTAGTAGTGTTGTCGGCTTGGAATTAGGTTTCAGATTATAGTCGGATTCAAGCATTTGGGCGAAAATGAAAGATTTGGGCGCATTGGTGGAAGAAATAGGCGCATGTACGGGCATTTCAAGTTGTCGGTTGCGAAGTTTTGGCTTTTTAGGAATGGAATGCAGATGCATGATGGCTTGCGTCGGGCGGCGATGACACGAGAAGATGTGCACTTTGAACGATGAGGCAAGAATAGCCTGAAAATTGAGACGGATGATGCTCTTTTTTGAATCAAAATCTACATATGGCAAACGAAGTAGGCTACCATATATAAATTTCAAACGTTTGATTCTTTCAAATCCGGAGCGATGAAAGATTTAACTACCTTTAAGAAATATTCGGAAGCGTTTGTAAATATTCCTTAATATAACTTTGCAGCGAGAAACTCAAACGCCCGACGGCGGGAAGCTCGAATCCGAAGTCCGACTCCTTATATATAGGGGCGGCTATATAGGGGCGGCGCGAACGACGGGAGCCAATCTCCGGAAGGCGACGTAAACAACAACATCAGCTAATTTATCTAAAGGTAACCATCTCAAGGTAGAAAGAAAGTTTTTTAGGTCGAATTTATTTTATTAACAAACAATTTTTATTTCCTAACCATCAAACCCATGAAACATCGGTTATTAGTATGGTTGCTGTCAGTCTTAGTGGCGACAGCGACAATGAGCGCCCAGCAGGCCTACGTGCTGAAGGGCGTTGTCCAGGATGAGGCAGGCGAACCGCTGATCGGCGCCACCTTCCAGTTGAAGGGTACATCGAATGGAGGCGCGACCGACATCGATGGCAACTTCTCAATCAATGTAAAGGAAGGAGACGTGGTGACCTTCTCGTATGTAGGCTACATCCCTCAGGAAATCACCGTCTCAGGCCAGAACAATCTGACAATCGTTCTCAAAGAAAACTCCGAGGTGCTCGAAGACGTGGTCGTAATCGGCTACGGCACGATGCGCAAGAAAGACCTTACCGGAGCTGTCACTCAGATTAACCCTGACAAAATCGCTGACCAGAACCCCGGCTCAGTTCAGGACCTTCTCCGTGGCGCACCTGGACTTCAGATTGGATATGACGCTTCAGCCAAAGGACAGGGAGCCTCCATCAAGCTTCGTGGAGAAAACTCACTCGGCACCAATGTCAGCCCTATGATCGTGCTCGACGGCATGCCTTTCTTCGGTGAGCTTTCCGAGATCAACCCCGACGACATCGGCCAGATCGACATTCTCAAGGACGCATCCTCCGCTGCCATCTATGGTGCGCGTGCAGCCGCCGGCGTCATCATCATCACTACCAAGAAAGGTAAGACCGGCAAGCCTATGGTAACTCTTAACGCCAACTTCGGTGTCTCCAACAAAAGCGCTTATCGCGACTATATGGATGCTGAGGAATATATGCGCTATCGTGAGGACTACTACATGATGAACTATACTTACGGACTTGGAGACAATGGTCTTTATGGTTATTATAACGTAAAAGACGGAAATGGCAACCTCGCTTATCCACAGGGTTACTACAATAACCCTGCAAATCTTTCGGAAAGCGACCGTAATGCATGGATGCAGAACACCGGCGCAGCAGGTTTCGGCCCCTCTGCCGAAGATACCGCTCTTTCGCTTTATGCCCGCCGTCTGGAGATGAACAATTCCGCTCTCGTCTACAAGAACTTCCTCGCCGGTAAAACCTACGACTGGTATGACGCTACGTTCCGCACCGGATTCAATCAAGATTACAACGTGAGCTTGTCGGGAGCAACGGATCATATCAACTATTATCTCTCAGCCGGCTATATGAGAAATGAAGGAGCCGTGAGGGGCAATGAATACGAGGCTTTCCGCGCAAGTGCAAAGCTTAATGCCAAGGTGACAGACTGGCTGGAAATTGGAGCAAACATCAATTTCCAGGATCGTTCTGATGGCGACATTCAGGTCTCTCTCGGTTCCAATTATTGGGATGCCAACATGCTCCGCAACTCCCCCTATGCTTCCATGTATAGGGAAGATGGTTCTTACGAGCAGTATCCTATGACGGGCAATAGCACTAATGGTGGATACAACTATTTCTTCGATCGTGACTATTATGATCTTGACAAAGGATTCACCAACCTCAATACGATCTTTAATGCCAAGGTGACTCTCCCTTACGGTTTCACTTATCAGTTCAATATCTCACCGCGTTACCAGTGGTTTCATGATTTCTACCACATGAGAGCCGATAAGCCTGATGCAAGACCCTCCGATCAAGGTGTAAACCGTCAGCATACAAAATACTTTGAATGGAACCTCAATAATACCTTGACTTGGGACAAGACATATAATGATGTCCATCATTTCACTGTCACTCTCGTTCAGGAGGCTGAGGACCACAAGACTTGGCAAGATCGCATCGAGGCCCGTAATATATCTCCGACAGACGTGCTCGGCTTCCACTGGACTTCCGGAGCCAACAAGCTGCAGAGTGGATTCTCGACCAATGATGAGCACTACACCTCTGCTTCATATCTTGGCCGTGTGTTCTACAGCTATGATAATAAGTATATGATCACCGGTTCTCTCCGTCGTGATGGTTTTTCCGGATTCGGCGTAAATACGAAATGGGGTAATTTCGGTTCTGTAGGTCTCGGCTGGAATTTCTCTGAGGAAAAATTTATGGAGAGCACTCGTGATTGGCTCAGCAATGGTAAGCTCCGTCTCTCTTGGGGTACGAACGGTAACCGTGATTTCTCTCAATCCAATCCATGGATTCCCGGATGGTACAGAACTCTTGCCAACCTGAATATCGGCGGTTCGATGGTTTACTACAACAATGGCACCTCCACAGTTGTGAAGAGTCTTTATATGGATCGTCTTGCTGCTCCCAATCTTCGCTGGGAACGCACGGAGGCTTACAACGTGGGTATTGATTTCGGATTCCTGAACAATCGTCTCTCAGGAGCTATCGACTGGTATCACAAGACTACCAAGGACATGATCATGGGTCAGCGTCTTCCCTCCTTCACAGGATTCGGCTCTATTACATCTAACCTCGGCGAGGTGCAGAACAGCGGTTTCGAGATTTCGCTTTCATCCATCAACATTGAGAAGGAGAATTTCACTTGGACCACTACCGCCGGCTTCTCTTACAACCGCAACCGCATCAAGCACATCTATTATGACTACGATGAGAACGGTGAGGAGAGAGATGATACATCCAACAGATGGTATATCGGACACCCAATCGGTGAAATATGGTATTATGAGACAGATGGCGTATGGCAGAACAATCCTGCTGACATTGCCGCTGCAGCACTCGTAGGTCAGAAGCCCGGCGACCCCAAAGTCGTGAACCGTTATACTGAGGATGACAAGATCCTTGACGACGGAACCCGTGTACCTGTCTACAACGATAAAGACAAGACTTATCTCGGCACAACCAACCCGCCAATCTACTGGAACATGCGCAACGAGTTCGTCCTTTGGAAAGACCTAACGTTCTCCTTCTCACTCTACTCTTATATGGGCCACAAGAGCACAGCAGGTTATTGGCTCAATCAGGACAACGGCGGTTCGCAGGTGACAAACGCTGCCAACCTCCCGTCAAAGGAATACTGGACACCTGAAAACCCGACGAACGATTATTGCCGCCTTATGGCTACCGGCCCTGATACGGGTCTTGCTGGTGGAGTTGATAAACTTTACAACCGTAACTTCGTTCGCCTCGACAACATCACGATTGGCTATACCCTTCCGCAGAAGTGGACTCGCCAGATCATGCTTGAAAAAGTCCGCTTCACTGCAGGATGCAACAATGTTTGCACAATCTCTGGCTGGGAATACGGTGATCCCGAGACTGGTGGCCTCGCACGCCGCACATTCAATTTCGGTGTGAACGTAACCTTCTAATCAATTTAACTGATAATAATCATGAAAATAAATAAATTAAGCCTTATCAAGGCATTCTCGACTATCGCCGCAGTCTCGGTAATGACAGGCTGCTCCGACAATTTCCTCGATCAAGATCCTCTTTCCTTCTTCGAGCCGGGAAAGACCTACACCACTGAGGCTGGTCTTCAGTCTGCTCTCGCACAGTGCGACCTTCACTACAAGACCATGCTCATGGACGGCAACGGCAACGTGCTCCCCATCGCTTCCGTCTATTTCATGAGCGACATGGGTCTTTATGCCAAGACTGATGCCGGCGGCGGAATCATGGATGACTTCGCCAACAAGATCACCCCGACTTCCGGTATGGCGGGAGGTGGCGACTCCAACGCCATGAGCCGTTTCTACAACGAATCCTGCAACGGTATCAAGTATGCCAACACAGTGCTGACATACGTCGATCAGGTAAAAGGTCTTGATGAGAAGACACGCAACGAGTATAAGGGTCGTGCCTATTTCCATAGGGCATACAAATACTATCACATGGTGCTTCTTTTCGGCGACATACCTTTGATCACGAAGATCATTTCCGTCCCGAAGCAAAACTACAAGTCGACCTCCAAGGAGGCCATCTTCAAGATGCTGGTCCACGACCTTGAGTTTGCCGTGGCCAACGTGCCAAGACAGAAGGATATGCCCTATTGGGGTCCTGTGAATCAGGAGGCCTGCAAGCAGCTTCTCATAAAGTGCTACATGGTGGTGGGCGAATTCGCAAAGGCCGAGGCTATGGCCACCGACCTTATAGAAAACCATGGTCTGGCTCTGATGCGCCAGCCGTTCGGAGAGTTTGTCCCTTCAGGCAACCCCGACACTTGGGAAGTGAAACGCAACGTAATGTGGGACCTTCTCCGCGGGCAGAACATCGTGAATCCCGCCAACACGGAGACCATCCTTCCTATCCTCAACTATCATGACGAGAACTTCACGCAGTATCTGACGATGCGTGCCCTTGGTGTCCACTGGAGCAATGGCGACATCATGGATCCCTCCGGTCTTGGTTCTCCTGCCTACAACTTCTCTCGTAATGATGGCAACTACACTAACACTCTCGACTGGCTTCGCGTGCTTGGTCGTGGCATCGGATGCTTCCGCACCTCCTACCACTTCAACTCCACCATCTGGTATCAGGATGGAGAAGAAGACACCCAAGACCTTCGCCACAACCGCGAGATGGGCAACTGGGTTGAGATGGAAGACATCAAATACAACCGCAAGAATTCTCCTTTCTATGGCCAGAACATGCGTCTGTATGCCACGGAAGACTACTACAACGACAAGGGCGAAGTGACGATCCACAAAGGTCAGCTCCTTTGCAAGGACACGATCCGCAGCTGGTATCCCGTGCCTCTCTGGAAGATGTATATTCTCGACCAAGCTGCAGAGGAGAATATGAATGCCAACCAATTTAACGGTGCTACCAAAGGCTCGAAATGCTCCAATGGCAACATGTATCTCTTCCGTCTTGCAGAGACATATCTTCTCCGTGCTGAGGCTCGCTTCTATCAGGGCAACGCTTCCGGCGCAGCGCAGGACGTGAATGCTATCCGCGAGCGTGCCAACGCCAAGAAGATGTTCTCCACCGTGACTATCGGTGACATCGCCGACGAACGCGGTCGCGAGCTTTACATGGAGGAATGGCGCCAGCCTGAGCTAACCCGTATCTCCTGGTGTCTTGCCCGTAGCGGCCAGCCTGACGAATGGGGCAACACCTATTCTCTTGACAACTGGGACAAGCAGAGCGGCACCGACCTGTCGGGCGGTAGCTACTGGTATCAGCGTTGTCTCCACTACAACATCTTCAACCGCGGTCCGATTCTCTCGAAGACCACCCTCAATTACACTGTTGACAAACGCAACCTCTTCTGGCCTGTCCCCAACTCTGTCATCACTGCCAACATAGGCGGACAGCTTCGTCAGAACTATGGATATGACGGCTACAGCGACAATATTGAGATGTTCACCGACTGGGAAGAGGCGGTGGCCGATGAAGACAGAATCTAATCAAGGATAACGTATCCCCATAAACAAGACCGGGGCGATGGGAAAACCATCGCCCCGGCTTCATATATAGCCGGATGGCATTACTGCGTCGCGACTAAGGGCCGTGCTCCCCAGTCTTTCCCCTGTGCAGCTAAGGGCCGTGCTCCTGACTCGGATGTGTCTTGTTGATTCATTTGGACGTCAGATTATTCCTATATCCCTCTTTTCCTCCCCGATTTCTCGCAGGGTTTCAAAAAAAAGATGTAAATTTGCATCAGGATAAATCCCGATAAATCCCGATCATGTCTCTCCCGACTAAAAAATCTGACCATAACATCCAGTATATGAAAAAACTATTGACAACATGTCTGATTGGCCTTGGAGCTCTCTCGGTCAGCGGACAAGCACAATCCCCGGCCGTCATCGACACGGTCAGCGTGGCGAGCCCCAACGGCTGGCTCGTCGTAGGCATCGACAATGCCGACGGCACTCCCGATTTCAACGTGACCTACACAGGCATTGAGATCATGAAAGATTCTCCACTCGGATTGAAGACCGACTTCGCCGACTTCTCCAAAGATCTTAAGCTCGTCGGCACGCGACGTGGAAAGGTCAACAAGAAATATCGCCTCGAAAATATTAAAAAGAGCGATAACGAGTTCGATGCCAATTCCCTGATATGCGAGTTTGAGAACCCGCAGGGACAAAAAATCGAGGTTGAGGTGCTCGTGGCTCATTGCAACATCGCTTTCCGCTACAATCTTCCGAAACCGAAAGAACGTGCATCAGTAAGGGTGATGGATGAGCTGACAGGGTTCAATCTCCCCGAAAACGCCTACGGATTCCTTGCACCACAGAGCGACGCAATGGTAGGCTGGAAACGCACGAAGCCAAGCTATGAGGAGAACTACATGATCGACGTCCCTGCCGGAACAAAGTCGCCTTTCGGACATGGATTCACGTTCCCTGCTGTCTTCCGGATTGGCGACAAAGCCTGGGCGATGGTCAGCGAGACCGGCGTCGACCGCAATTATTGCGCAAGCCGTCTGTCAGACCCTTCCGGGAATCTCTACGAGGTTGAGTTCCCGATGCCGGAGGAGAATAACGGCAACGGCACGGTGGAACCCGCGTTCGCACTTCCCGGTTCCACTCCCTGGCGTCTGATCACGGTGGGCCATTCCCCCCGTCCGCTTGCCCAGACCACGCTCCCATGGGATGTGGTAGAGGAGAAATATCCCGCCTCAATAGATTATAAGCCCGGCAAGTCCACCTGGAGCTGGATTCTCTGGCAAGACAACGCAATCAATATGGAGGATTCCAAAAAATTCATCGACCTCGCCGCCGAGATTGGCTACCCCTACACCCTTATCGACGCCGGCTGGGACAAGACAATGGGACGCAAGGGCATTGAAGAACTCGTGGCCTACGGAAAACCAAAAGGAGTGGTGCCGATGCTCTGGTATAGCTCAAGCGGATATTGGAACGACATTGAGCAGTCGCCCGTCAACAAGATGGACAATCCCATCGCCCGCAAGGAGGAGATGAAATGGATGAAGGAGATTGGAGTGAAAGGAATTAAGGTGGATTTCTTCGGTGGTGACAAGCAGGAGACGATGCGCTTGTATGAGGATATACTAAGCGATGCCAACGACTACGGCCTGATGGTAATTTTCCATGGCTGCACCCTTCCGAGAGGTTGGGAAAAGATGTATCCCAACTTCGTGGGAAGCGAGGCAGTGCTTGCCTCCGAGAATATGATTTTCTCGCAAGCTTTCTGCGACGAGGAGGCCGTCAACGCCACCCTTCATCCCATAATAAGGAATGCGGTAGGATCCATGGAATATGGTGGAAGCTTCCTCAACAAAAGGATGAACCGTGGCAACGACGGAGGAAACACGCGCCGCACTTCCGATGCCTTCCAGCTTGCGTTGGCCGTAATCTATCAGAATCCGGTTCAGAATTTCGCTCTCGCACCCAACAATCTTCAGGACGCCGACAAGATCTGTCTTGATTTCATGAAGGAGGTGCCTACGCTGTGGGACGACATTGCCCTTCTTGAAGGCTATCCCGGCAAGTTCACGGTTCTCCAGCGTCGAAGTGGCGACAAATTCTACGTCGCTGGAATCAACGCCGAGAAAGAGACGAAGAAACTCGACCTGAATCTCGACAACCTCGGAGAGGGGAAAGCCACGATGATTTTCGACGGAAAAGACGGCAAAGTAGCCAAGAAAGAAATCACCTTGAAGAAAGGGAAGAAAACGAAAGTGGAAATACCCAGCCAAGGTGGCTTCGTGATAGTAAAGTAAAATCCAAAAAGAGAGCCCTCCGATTGCATCGGAGGGCTCTTAGCTACGAGTACATCCCAATTATTTGCGAGCTATGACGTAGAATGGCTTGTAGGTGAGGCGCGAAGGAAGACGGTGCAGGGTTTCCGACAGCGGAAGGGTTGATTTTGAATTGCCTCCTACCCCCGTCTTTTGCAGATGAAGCATCAATTGACGCGTCCCTGGAAATTCCACGATGATCTCCTCTTCTGAATGCATGACATTGCTGAATTTGTCCTCCAACATCCCGCGCAGACGTTCCCTACTGCGATATACCAGGCAAAATGGATTGACACCCAAAAGTTCATGAAGATTGCCCGATGTGAACGTGCTGCACGCAAATATGCCTCCATCCTTCAAAAGCCTTGCGACATTGCGGAAAAAGCTTTCATGATCCACGAGCCATTGTATGGAGGAGGCGGATATAATGGCGTCATAGCTGTTGGCTTCTGAAGAGGATAGCTCCTTGACCAGGTCTTCCGCATCCCCAGTCATATAACGCTCCTCAGGAGCGACATCGAGTCGTGGCAATTCATAAAGATCAATGAAATCCATCTTCTCCGGTCGGAATCTTTCTGCAAACATACGGGAGAAGAGTCCGCTCCCGGCTCCTATTTCCAAAACTTTCCGGTAGCTTCCTTGCGGAATCAGGTCGGCGAGATGTCGGGCTATCTTTTTCTGTGCATCGGCATGGCTGTCGTAGGAGGGGAGAGCCTTACGGAATTTCTCGCCTACAGAAGCTCTTTCTGCGATAATGCCGGAGACAAGGGCGGCCATATCGACAAAATGAGGCGCTACGTTCTCTCTTCTCTCAGTGTCAGGATGATACGTCTGCCAGAAACTCAGTTGGTTGTCATGAGGGAAGATGGCGTCTTCTGTGGAGATATATGCGCAATCCCATCTGCCACGCTTATCACTCTCCCCCGACTGCTCGCCTATATAAAGCAATTGCTTGCTTAAGATGTCGGCTGAGTCCTCGCTGAAACGCTCCTTGATCCGGTCGTAGTCCTGTCCCGACATGCGTCTGCGGAATTTCATGAGATTCCGTTCGTTAAGGCCATCCGCAGTCCCCTTGAAAATCCTTTCCGGGATTCCGTAACTGTCATCCACGGGGCGTTCCGTCCCATTGACGGCCACGGCCAGAGCGATTCTCTCAAACGGCAATGAGCGGGACGCAGCGAACACTCCTAATGACCAGGCAAACAGGCAGACAATGGAATAACCCCTAAGCATATCCTTGGGGAAATCCATGTCTGAATAGTCGGAGGCCACCATCACGTCGTAGCCATCCACGGCCACGTCTTTGTAGAAGTCGGCCGACGTGCTCCATCCGGCAAATATAAGTATCAGTCGGTCGGATCCGCAACTATGAATCAGTTCACACTTCATTGGCCGCCTCCTCCAATACTTTGAAAACGCGTTCAAACTGAGTAGTTTCCATCCCTGCCCCAAGGGAAAAACGTATGCGTTCCCCTCCGGGCGGCACTGTTGGGCGGCGTATCGGCAGCGCGATTATTCCGCTTTCCCGTAGCCGCGAGGCTATCTTCAATGCCTTGGCTGCATCCCCTGTCATAAAAGGAATGATCTGCGACGTGGATGGCGACTCTTCCCTCGCGATCTTGTTTATCCTTTCTGTGAATGTCCGGGATATTTCTGCCAGATGTTTGCGGGCATCCCCCATATCCAGGATTTTCTCAAGCATGAGAATGGTCCAGGCTATGTTGGCCGGAGGCAGGGCTGTGGAGAAGATAAACGGACGAGAAAGATTGATTAGCAAAGACTTCATTTCAGGAGAAGCCACGGCGAAAGCTCCGGCTGAGGCTGCTGCTTTCCCGAATGTGCCGACGATGATGTCGATATCCTCGGTCAGCCCTATCTCTTCGGCTACTCCAAGCCCTTTTTCTCCCCTTACCCCGAACGCATGGGCCTCATCCACATACAATATGACATTTGAGAAACGTCTTTTCAGCTCCACGAGTTTGTCGATGGGTGCTTCGTCGCCGTCCATGCTGTAGATGGATTCCGCCACCACCACGATTCTCTCGTATTTCTCCGATTCCTTCTCAACGATGTTTTCGAGTTTTGTGGCGTCGTTATGGGGAAAACGTTTGAATTCAGCCCCGTTTATGCGAAGCCCGTCGATGACGGAGGCATGGATGAGCTTGTCGCAGACAAAAAGGGTGGAGGGTAGGGAAAGAGCCCCGATGCACCCGACGTTGGCATGATAGCCGGAATTGAAGAGCAACGCCGGTCGTCCGTAAAGACGCTGGAGCATATCCTCAAGCCTCAGATGATAGTTCTGTCGCGTCGACAATAGCCGTGACGCCGAAGAGGAGAAGGCGGCGTCGGGAAATCTGTCGGTAAATTCTTTGGTAAACTCCCTGAAGGATGCCCCAAGCGAAAGGTAATCGTTCGACGAAAGGTCAAGCATATCGGTTGCGGGCTCTTCGGGAATCGTGCGAAGCCTGTTCTCCGATTTCAGGGTCTGGAGGATTCCGTTTATCGTTGGCATATGTTCAATTCGCTTTTTGTGGAGGAAGGCCTGCCACGAGTTTCACCAAGGCCTCGCAAAGACGCTCCACCTGACTGTCGCTGACGGCCAGATAAGGGGGCATTATATAGCAGTTGTGGCCGAAAGGACGTATCCATACCCCCTCGGCGACACATCTTTTCTGAAACTCGCCGCAGTCTACGTATTGCTCTGTCTCAATCACTCCGATCCCTCCGAGCACTCTCACGTCTCTGACGTTGGGAAGCTTCTTCGCCGGTGCGAGTTTCTCCTTCATGATGGTTTCGATTCGCTGAATCCTCTCCTGCCAGAGGGAGTCAAGCAGAAGTTTTGTGGAGGCAAGCGCCACGGCACATGCAAGAGGGTTCCCCATAAACGTCGGTCCGTGCATCATTACTCCGGCCTCTCCCGAGGATATCATGTCGGCCACTTTCGCAGAGGCCGCCACGGCCGAGAAGGTCATGTAGCCTCCGGTGAGGGCTTTCCCTATTAGCATGATGTCGGGCTCGACACCGGCATGCTCCCATGCAAACAGACGGCCTGTGCGCCCGAACCCTGTCGCGATTTCATCGAATATTAGCAGGATGCCCTTTTCGTCGCACGCCCTGCGCAACTCCCTGAGATATTGTGGATGATAGAAACGCATCCCTCCCGCTCCCTGCACGATGGGTTCGAGTATGACGGCTGCAAGTTCGTCTGAATGCTCATCAAGGATTTTCTGCATTGGCAGAAAATCTTTGGGATTCCATTCTTCGTCAAAACGGCATTGCGGCGCGTCAGCGAAATAGCGGATGGGCAGGGCAGGCCCGAATGCCCCGTGCATACCCGTGACGGGATCGCATACCGACATAGCGTTCCATGTGTCGCCGTGGTAGCCGCTTCTTATGGTGGCGAAATTGGTGCGTTTATGGTTGTTCTGTGCCTGCACGGCCATCTTCATGGCCACTTCCGTGGCCACTGAGCCTGAATCCGCATAGAATATATGATTCATCGACGGGGGCAGAATCGAAAGAAGAAGTTTGCCCAATTCAATTGCCGGACGATGGGTCAGTCCGCCGAACATGACGTGGCTCATCTTTTCGAGCTGATCTTTTATCGCGGAGTTGAGCGCGGGATGGTTGTAGCCATGTATTACGCACCACCACGACGACATGCCGTCGATAAGTCGGGTTCCGTCGGCCAGGACGATCTCCGCCCCCTCTGCGTGGTCCACGACGTAGGTAGGGAGTGGGTTATGAGTGCTTGTATAAGGATGCCACAGGTGGGCGCGGTCAAACCCATCATGGTTTGTCGCCTGCGGGCATATCTTTTTATCGTTTGCGGATGTCATTTCCTCTTCATGATTTTAATGAAGTCGTTTAAACAACTTCAATGCGAAATTACAAAATCTTACTCACAAAAGCAACAATTGATTTGTGCTCGTCAGTCAATCTTCTTCGAGATACTATCTTGTCTCTGTGAATTTATCTTTTTGTTAGATGGATTTAGATCTTTTAATTCCGGCTCACAGAGCATACCCTCAAATATCCCGGTTAGTTTTGTATAATGGCGCATTTCTGCATTTTGGTTATGAGGCGTTATAAGACCTAAAGCCGCCATATCGTTAAACAACCTGACAAGGGATCTTCCGATGGCCCATGCCAAGTTGACGGGGACAGCATTACCTATCTGCTTATATTGAGCGGAAAGATTCCCACAGAAATGCCAATCGTCGGGAAATGTCTGAATGCGGGCATATTCTCTGATAGTCAGTGGGCGTGTCTCATAAGGATGACATCGTTCTGTTTGTTTTTGTGCAGGTGCGCATGTAAGGGTAAGGCTCGGCTCTTCCATCGACAGACGGCGAGCCATTCCGGTTTTCCCGCCTCCGAGATTATAACTACCTTTCATGTATTCCCGAGCGACATCTTCAGGAAGATTTCTCCAGTCGCCACCCTCAGGAACGAGCGACATTACTTTTTTCTTGGATTCAGGATACGATTGTCCTTCAGATTCGGGGACATCGGTGCTAAATAGATCCCCTGCGAAAAATGCATCTCGTAGAGTCCTAACTTGTGTACAGACATCAGGCCATTTGAAAGACACAAATGGTGCGATGTCATTCCTTATTGCAATTAGAATTAATCGTTCCCGTTTTTGTGGTACGTTGTATTGAAGGGCTCTCAATATCTTTGGCTCGACGAGAGTGTAGCCCAATTCCGATATTACATTCTTGATTGTCTGAAGCGTGCGTCCTTCATCATGTTCAAGGAGTCCCCTCACATTTTCTCCTAAAAAAACTTTTGGCTGTATCTCCTTGACGGCGCGGGCAAGTTCAAAAAACAAAGTTCCTCGGGTCTCTTCAAATCCAAGACGTTTCCCGGCATAGGAGAATGCTTGACAAGGAAATCCACCTGACAAGAAGTCAATTTCACCTCTGAAAGGAGTGAAATCGATATCATGGATGTCTCCTTCTACCACATTCCATTCCGGACGGTTATGTCTTAGAGTATTGCATGCACTATGGTTGAATTCATTTAAAAGAAGGTGGCGGAATCCGGCCTTTTCCATTCCCAGGGCAAGACCTCCACCACCGGCAAATAATTCCGCAGAGGTAAACTCAAATGCCGGTACAACGTTCAATTCTTCTTTCCAGCGGGAATGGATCATATTGTGCACTTCCGGAATAGATTCCACTTCTTGCAAAAAGAAATAAGTTTTTCCATCAGTGCCTGAGTGAGACTTGTATTTTCCGTTGTTGATCCATTTGTCAACAGTGGCACGAGAGACTCCCAGTAAATCAGCGAAATTGTTAATGGATATGGTCGTTTGTGGCATATTACTAATTGATAAACTGTTCGAATCCTTCATATGTCTTAAATGCCAAAAGATAAAGTGCAGTCAGAAGATCTGCATGTTCTTTGGTGAGTTCTTTATATACTGTGTTGTTGAATACAAGAGCTTCATTTTCGCTGATTACGTCCTCAATAATCTGAGGAAGTGCGACGCATAGTTTATAAAAAGCCTTTGGGTCTCCGAACACCATCTCATAGAATTTGTCCATCGACATGCGTCTTATGCATTTGTGGGAACGTGAAATTTTATCCAAGGAAATATGCCATGGCTTGTCTTGAGATTTAGTTGAAATCGCTTCTACAAGATAGCAGGTTGCCTGGTCGTCATCCAATAGTTTTGCCTGCATCTTCATATAGGTTTTCTGAGAAGAGGCAGAATTCATGGTATTGTGTTTGTTTTTCAATTCCACATATATGTGGAGCTTTTCATTCTCCACATCAAAGCCATGTTTAGGCACAATCCATCCGTTTCCCGCGTAACGGAAAATATTTTGATGGAAATAGCCAATGCTATTGGAATTGCTTTTGTCTATTTGCCGTAAACATTCATCTTCTATCGCCTCTTGTATTGTCTTGCCATATATTTTGGAGTCAAATGTTAGTTTTATTGGATCAACAATATGCTCATTGAATTTTTTAAGAGAGATATCTCTTCGATATGATTCCACAGTGCTTTTTACGTGTTGAAATATATCTTCATTGGAAATGAATCCAAGATTGTAGTCGTGTCTCATTAAAAGATAAAATTTTGAATTACGGTTTGAAGACTCCCATAGGCGGATAATCTTTAAGTTAGAAACGCAAATTTACAAAATTTCCTTCAATGGGGAAAACGTATACATCGGATTTAATGTTCATCTTAAGGAAAGACAAGGCGCCAGTTCCCAAAAGAAGGTTGACCCCAAACAAGTCAATTTTTTTCAGGACGAGACATACACTCCTTGCCTGATATGATTGTCGGAGATTCTGCAAGCAACGACTGTTGAATCAAAAAGCAACTCTTAAATTCAGCAAGCAGTGGTTGCTGAATTTGTAATCCCTTGAAAGAAAGATAGAACTTTCTATAATTGCGTAGAGTGGTAGCAGAATAACCTTTGTCATATTCTGCCGTCAACGCCTCTGAAGCAAGTTCTATAATCTCTTACATGGTTGCATAAGGGAAATCTTGAACAAATGGTCAGACGGGATCGACGTCGTAGTAGATAATGGAGGTTTTGATGTCGGGGTTGGAGGCGATGCCGGCGAATATCTGCCGCAACAGGTCTTTCACCTTTTTCATCGATGCTCCGGCCTCCACCTTCAGCATTATTGATTGCAGATAGTATGTCGCTACACGGGAGACGAACGGCTTTTCAGGCCCGAGCACCCTTTCCCCGAATACTTTTCGCAAGGCCATGGTGTAGGCCACGGCTGCTCGGTCGCATGCCATATTGTCCTTGTTTTTCAGGTAGATGTTGATGACCTTTGTGAATGGGGGATAGGCATAGCGACTGCGGTCGGCTATCTCCTCCTTGTAGTAGGATTGATAGTCGTGGGCCTTTACATATTTCAGTATTTCATGACCGGGGTTGGCGGTCTGGATTACGACCGTCCCTTTCTCCTTTCTCCTTCCGGCCCTTCCCGCCACCTGTTCAAGCATATTGAATGCTCGCTCGTTGCTGCGGAAGTCGGGGAAATTGAGAAGCGTGTCGGCATTCAGCACCCCTACGATACTCACATCCCCGAAATCAAGACCTTTCGACACCATCTGAGTGCCGACAAGAATGTCGGTCTCATGGCGCGCGAATTCCTCTATGATTTCCTGATATGCATCTTTGTTCCTGGTCGTGTCGAGATCCATCCTGACCACTCTGTAATCTTTAAATTCCTGTTGCACCTCCTCGGCTATACGTTCCGTGCCATAGCCGAATATGCGGACGCTGTTCTGTCCGCACGCCGGGCATAAGGAAGGCAACATTCTGGAGAAGCCACAATAGTGGCAACGGAGAAGGTTGAGGTTCTTATGATAGACAAGAGTGACGTCGCAATTCTGACATTTGGGCGACCAGCCACACTGGTCGCAGACCACGACCGGGGCAAAACCGCGCCTGTTCTGGAAAAGAATGGCCTGACGGTGAGACGTCATGGCGTCAAGTATACGCATCCTGAGAGGTGAGGAGATTATCCCCTTCACCTCTTTTTTCTTTCTCAGTGCTGGCATGTCGAGAATTTCCACGTCGGGAAGCGATGCCCCCTCGAAGCGTTCTGTCAGAGTGACGAGACCGTATTTCCCGTTCGTAGCCTTGAAATATGTCTCCACAGAGGGTGTTGCCGATCCCAAGAGTGTCTTTGCTCCGTGCATCTGGGCCAATACGAGGGCGGCATCGCGGGCGTTGTAGCGCGGTGCCGGGTCATATTGCTTGAAGGAGGATTCATGCTCCTCATCCACTATGACCAGTCCGAGTCTGGAAAACGGCAGAAAAACCGACGACCTTACTCCAAGCACGACGAGTGGACTATCGGAATGAAGAAGTTTGTTCCAGATATCGACTCTTTCGGAGTCGGAGAACTTGGAATGGTAGACGAGCAGTCGATTGCCGAACACCTTGCGCAGACGGTCTGACAATTGGGTGGTCAGGGAGATCTCCGGCACGAGGTAAAGCACCTGTGTCCCCGTGGCGAGCACCTGGGAAATCAAATGTGTGTAGATTTCCGTCTTTCCGCTCCCGGTGACGCCGTGGAGCAGCTGGATAGGACGCTCTTTCCATCCTTTGATAATTTCCTCCCTGCATTCTGTCTGGGCGGGGGATAGGGGCGACAGCCGGATCTCAGTCTCGTCGGAATCCGGGGAGAAGCGGTTGATGCTTTTTTTGTAGACCTCCATTATCCCTTTTTCCACGAGCGACCGCAATACAGCCGGACTCACTCCGGAGACATCGAGAAAGCGTTGTTTCTCCACGTCCTTCAAATCGCCTGTGGGCGACATCCATCCTGAAAGGTCGAGGTAGGCGATGAGTGCTCTCTCCTGTTGACGCGATCGGGTCACGAGTGAGAAGAATTCATGAATCCTTTCGGAATCACCTCTTTCTGCTTTCAGTCTGACGAAGGAGACCTTCTTTGGTCGGTAGCGTTCCACGACTTTCTCATCAATCTCGACGATTGATTGCTCCAGGAGCTGGCTGACGAGGGATGCGACGTTTTTGAAACTTGTCTCGGCCTCGATTTCTGCGATTTTCATCCTTTTCTTCTCCTGAAGGTGCTGGATGAGGATGGCCTGACGTTCGGAGAGTGTGAAGGGCGACGATTCATCCGGCTCATAGTCCGGGTTAAGCGAGATGTA
Organism: Muribaculaceae bacterium; assembly: GCA_009775375.1. Classification (GTDB taxonomy): domain Bacteria; phylum Bacteroidota; class Bacteroidia; order Bacteroidales; family Muribaculaceae; genus Lepagella. The sequence goes on from VSPO01000004.1 coordinate 47,267, forward strand.
AGTCTCGCTTTCCGGCTTGAGTCCGGTGGGGACGGCCGCTTTGAAGACCTCTCCGGGGGCACAAAGATAATAGTCAGCTATCCAATGCCATAATTTGACTTGTGGATACCTGACTATCGGTGCCGAATCGAGTGGAGCCGAGATCGGCTTCACTTCGTAGTTCTTGGGCTGGTTGGAATGGATGGCCTCTACGATGGCCGTATAGAATTTCTTTTTGCCGAATTGCACAAGCACACGCGAACCGACCTGCACGTCTTTCTCCATATCCTGAGGGATGGAATACGTGAAGGTGGAGTAGAGGGGAAGAGGTAGGATGACTTCTGCAAACAAAGGCAATTTTCGTTATTTAAGGAAATAAGCTAAATTGATAAACCATCCCCTTGGCAGGGCGGAATAGTTGTCGAGCTTCTTGGTGCGGATCTCATAGCTGATGCCCCAGGAATATCCGCCTGAGATCTGCCAGCGTTCGAGAAGCTCCACGCCGGCTCCGCATTGCATTGCCACGTAGGCTCCGGGATGTTCGAGGGCTGGCTGGTCGTTGGTGGCTACGTCTATGTAGAACACCGGACCTCCATAGACGAACGGGGCAAGATATTGCTCAAAACCGTTCATTCTCGTCCATTTGAATTTCAGGTTCAAAGGGATTTCGATGGTATGCATCCAGACGTTCTGGTTTTTGATTCCGTCGGAGCTCCATATGGGGAAGTCGCCGAAATTGACTTTCGCTCCATGGAGATTGTAGCGCAGGCCGAGATCCACTCCGAATCCGATGCCGGGAATCATGAGCTCTCCGGCAACGCCGGCTTGCATGCCTGTCAATCCAGAGGTCTTTGCCAGATTCTGCTTCCAATGGAATGTGGAGAAATTGACTCCGACCGACGGACCCCATCTGAATTCGGCGGAGGCTGCCAGAGATGTGGTCACTATTATGGCCAGGATGAGAAGTTTCCTAAACATTATCGATGTTTGATTTGGTTTGTGTTTTGTTGGGGTTGGTTGATGCGGACATTCTCTGTATATTTAGTTGTCCTTCAGGGATTGAGGCGTCAGAAGAGCCATGCGGCGGTGATGGTCCAGTAATTGTTTTTGGCTTTCACTGTTCCGATTTTATCGCTCCATTGTTTGGCGATGTTGTTCATGCCGAAGCCGTAGCTGCCCTGGATTTGAAGATGGTTGATAAGCTCCAAGCCAAGACCGACGTTCCAGACTGCCTGCGCTGTCTTGGTAGGTTCGGAGTTCTCCGACTTTGAACTTTTATTGAGCTTTATGGCCACGGCGGGGCCGGTCAGCAGATAGGGCTTTACGATATTGCCTACCAAAGGCAGACCAAACTTATATTTGATGTTAAGGGGTATTTCAAGGAAATCTTTGCCGATGTTCATCTCCTTTTGGTCTTCGGTAAGCTCTGCGTTCATCCTTGTGTACATGGCTGAGAGGTCGAAGCATAGTCCGATAAGGGGAATCTGGAATTCCGTCATGACTCCGAGGGTGTATCCGCATTTATTTTCGTCGCCGAATGTGGTGGCTGCGTCGTTGAAGTGGAGGCTGTTGAGGTTAAGACCGCCTTTTACGCCGAATCGTAGTTGGGAGTTGGCTACGCCGAATCCGCAAAGAGCCACGATCAGCGTCAGAATTAATTTGTTGTACGACTTCATTTTTATAATTTTTTTGTAAATATGTGTGCGAAATTATTTAGCCGTGTAATTGCAGGGCAATATGATTTCAGATTGCCTGTCATGTCTAATCAAATGCAAATTTAGACAAAAATTCTGAGATTTATACATCAACAGAATAAAGAAGTGATTTTTCTTTAGAGGAAAGTTAATAAAAATATTGAAGTTGGCTATATTTTTAAAGAATGATTATAGAATGATTATAAAATGCTTGCATGCCGACAGCGGATTTTTTCAACGCTGCCCTGCCGAATTCTCGCTTTTTTTGCCTATATTTGTGGCATGAAAGCAATAGATGAAGAGAAACAGCTGCCGGATGCCCTCCCCGAGAGTGCATCATCCGACAATGCGTCAACACAAGAGGTAAAGCCTGAGAATTCTCCGGCGAGCCAGGCGGCATCGGATTCCGATGAGGAGATGAGAGTGACCGAGCGCACAATAGAAATGCTTCGCACGGTCTTTGATCCTGAAATCCCGGTCAATGTCTACGACCTTGGCCTTATCTACAAGATTGACTATGAGGTGGCGACAAAGACGCTTCATGTCGACATGACCCTGACTGCTCCCGGATGCCCGGCGGCGGATTTCATCATGGAGGATGTTAGGCAGAAGCTCTTGAGCGTGGAGGGTCCGGAGAAAATAGATCTCCAGCTCGTGTTCGAACCGGTCTGGACTCAGGATATGATGAGCGAGGAGGCTAAACTTGAGTTAGGATTCCTGTAATGAGCGTATATTTCCTGAGCGACCTTCATCTTGGTGCGCCATATTTTCCGGATTCAAAAGATTCGGAACGTAGGATTGTGTCGTTTCTCGACTATATTAAGAAAGACGCCGAGGCGATTTATCTTCTTGGGGACATTCTGGATTATTGGTATGAATACAGATATGCGGTCCCGAGGGGCTTCGTAAGGTTTTTTGGCAAATTGGCTGAACTTTCGGATGCCGGGATAAAAATCGTATGGATAAAAGGCAACCATGATATTTGGATCTACGACTATCTCCCAACGGAGTTGGGCATTGAGGTAGTCGACGGAGCGGTCTCCGTTGAGCTTTATGGAAAGAATTTCTATCTTGCCCATGGCGACGGGGAGGGGAAACAATCACGTTCATTCCGGTTCATCAGATGGCTTTTCAGAAACAGGGTGTGCCAGCGTGCGTTCAGTGCCATCCATCCCCGGTGGACGGTCCCGTTTGCCTACAATTGGAGTCGCCACAGTCGCATGGAGGGAGAAGCGCGAGGTCTGCCCGATAATGTTCTTTTGAGTGGCTTGAGGGAATTCTGCACATCCTATTATTCCTCACATCCGGACGTGGATTATTTTATGTTCGGCCACGTCCATGTGCTAAGCCGCGAAAAAGTGGCCGACGGATGCGAGATGATTGTGCTTGGGGAATGGATACGTACGTGCAGCTATGCCGTCTTGAACGATGATGGACTTGAGCTCCGGATATGGAAGCAAAATCCCGACAATTTTAGATGAAGGAAAATAGGGGTGAAAATTTCATTCTTATCGTGATTTTCCGTGAAAATCGGGTATAATTAAGGAAAAAGGACAAGTTTTAATATGTTTTACAACATGTTTTTGTCAATTTGTCAAAAAATATTTGGTGGGAAGTAAAATTAGCCGTAACTTTGCACCGAACCTAAAAACAATCTTTTTTACCTTAAGATTTTTTACCTGTAGAAACTTATCAAAGGGTGCGACCGTGGCGGTTATCACCCTTTATTTTTTTACAGCGTAAACTTATAAGCGGTGTTATATAATCAATGCCCGTGGCCGCAAACGCATGCCGCGGGCATTGATTATTTCTCGGATTTAGAGCGCGTTCCTTAGAATTTCGGAGTCGTAGGGGCGGTGATTTTAAGGAAAGCGCTCAATGGTTGTTGCGGATACGGTCGCGGCGGCGAAGGGCAAAAAACGTCAGTATAATGACGATGATTTCTGCTGCGACAGTCAAATAGAATCGTAGGCTTTGTCCGGATTTGAGCAGGTCAAGCCCGAAATAAAATGTCATGAAGAGCGCGTAGGCTGCAAGGATGGTTGTGACGATTATGTGGCGTTGAAGTTTCATGGGTGGTGTTATTTTTTTTATCTTTGGATTCGTGTTCTGCCAAGAGGTTGTTGTTGGGACATGCCTTTGGCATGTTGGCCTTTACTATTTTTTCGTCTCCCTTGAAGCTGCATCCTCATCTTCCGAAGGATAGACAAGATAAGGAGAATCCTCAGGATTGAATTTGCCCGAATTGATATAGTCGTAGATCATGACGCATGCCATGGCGTCGAGAGCTGCGTAAGATTGTTGGGATGGGGTAAGGTGTTCGGCCTCCCAATTTGTCAGTCGCTGCCCTTTGGAAATACGCTGCCCGAAAATCACGGCATAGATTTTCGACAGACTGTTGTCGGAAATCTTGTATTTTTTTACGAAATTCTGCAACTCAATGAATCCTTTCGGCTCGATATGGCATATTTTGTTGAGATTGTGGAAATCGTCGTGAATTGAAAGCCCTATCTTCGTTATGTCGGGGTCTTCGAGGATGTCGATGATGCGGCGGTCTAATCCAAAATGGTTTATCCTGAATAGGTAGCACACTTCGCGGGTGGAGAGTTGGATGAGAGAGACTGTGTTTGTCTGGCCTTTTCTGAAGCTTGGCCGGGTCTCGGTGTCAAATCCTATGACATCTGCCTTCCTCAGCTCTGACAATGCCGCCGCCACACCTTCCTCATCCTCTATCAGACGGATCTCTCCGGAGAAATTGGCAAGAGGAAGCTGGGAAAGCTGCTGCTTGGATATTGTTATAACTGCTTTTGAAGATATGTCAGAGTTCATATGAGTTGAAAATCTTGGTTATGTGTGAGATTAATGCGAAGCCTGTGCTCTCACTTTTTTAGGGATACCGTTATTTCGCTGCAAATATACGGAAAAAAACTGATTAATTTATTAATCCATGAATAAAAGTTTTTCAAACTTTCTAAGAAACCGCTTTTTGCGACATCTATGCGCGAAAGAAGCCTGTTTCTACGTCGTCATTGTCAGATATGGGGATATATATTAGAAAATCCCCGTATCATGGGAGACGGGGATTTGATGAATAATAATGTCTTCAATCAATCTGGTTTGAGCCTCACAGTTCTTAATCGCGATGAATTAAACCCGGATTGCTGCGTCAGACGACCGGCATTTCCATCCAGAAGGATTCCGGAAAGTTGTTGCGTAGCCATTCTTGCAGGTATTCCCTTGTGTCGGCGCAGATGGTCTTGTCTTTGTCGAAGAAGGGATTGTAGATCACTCCAAGCAGCTCTATGCCGTAGGAGCGGATTGCGTTGAAGGTCAGCAGCGCGTGGTTGATGGATCCGAGTTGCCCGGTGACCACCACTATTGTAGGAATCTGATTTGCGCGGATGTAGTCTGCCGTCAGATATTCTCCGCTTAGGGGCACCATCAGCCCTCCGGCACCTTCGATCAAGACTCTTTCGTATTGCTTTTTCAGCACGTCGGTCGCAGCGGAGATTACACTGAGGTCTATCTCTTTTCCGTCGATGCGGGCGGCGAGGTGTGGCGATGCCGGATAAGAGAAAATCACCGGGGCAGTGATGTGGCAGAGGTCGACTGCAAGCAGCCCTGTTTCCATGATTTTCCTATGGCGTTCGATATCTTCGCTCATATCGACGTTGCCTGTCTGTATCATTTTCTGCGTTATGCACGAAATACCGTTGTCGTTCAGTTCTCTTGCGAGCCAGCCTGTGGCATAGCTTTTCCCTACGTCGGTGCCGATGCCGGTGATGAATATTTCTTCCGGCCAATTGATGTCTTCAATTTCCATATCGAAAGGAGATGTTTGATCTGCTGTATTAATAAAGGGGGGAGACGAGAATAATTATCCTGTCTCCCCCGATGATTCAAATGTTGAAAAATTTTTAGTTTACCAGGCGAACATCGGATAGTCGTTCATAAGATCATTGACTTCGAAGCGCACCTTTGCAATCTCTTCTGCATTGTCGGCATTGCATAGCACGCGGTCGATAAGGCCGGCGATGGTTTCCATCAGATCTTCTTTCGCTCCACGGGTAGTGATAGCGGCCGTTCCGAATCTCAGTCCGGATGTGAGGAAGGGAGAACGTGAATCGTAGGGCACCATGTTCTTGTTGGCTGTGATGTCAGCCTCCACAAGAACGCGCTCGGCTTTCTTTCCGCTCATCTCAGGGAATTTCGGACGGAGGTCGACGAGCATACAGTGGTTGTCGGTGCCGTCGGAAATGATTTTATATCCGAGTTTCATGAGAGCCGCTGCAAGAGCGTCGGCGTTTTTCTTGATCTGGATGGCATATTCTTTCCACTCAGGCTGCAAAGCCTCTCCGAAAGCCACTGCCTTGGCGGCAATGACATGCTCAAGCGGACCGCCCTGAACTCCGGGGAACACCGCTGAATCAAGCAGCGCCGACATCTTTCTGATTTCCCCTTTGGGAGTCTTCTTTCCCCAGGGATTGTCGAAATCTTTGCCCATGAGGATGAGGCCTCCGCGAGGCCCGCGCAGGGTCTTGTGGGTGGTGGTCGTCACGATATGGGCGTGTTTCAGGGGATTCTCAAGCAGGCCGGCGGCGATGAGTCCGGCGGGGTGTGCCATGTCTACCATGAAGATTGCCCCGATTTCATCTGCCACTTTGCGAATGCGAGCGTAGTCCCATTCGCGGCTGTATGCGCTTCCTCCCGCTATGATCAGTTTCGGACGCTCCTCTCTTGCCTTTTGCTCAAGCTCTTCGTAGTTGACGCGCCCGGTCTCTGCATGGACGGTGTAGCTCACGGGCACGAAATGCAGTCCGGAGAAATTGACGGGACTGCCATGGCTGAGATGTCCGCCATGGCTGAGGTCCATACCGAGGAACTTGTCGCCCGGCTTGAGGCAGGCCATGAAAACTGCCATGTTGGCTTGTGCGCCACTGTGAGGCTGAACGTTTGCCCATTCAGCTCCGAAAAGCTTTTTCGCACGCTCTATGGCCAGGTTTTCGGCCTCATCCACAATCTGGCAGCCGCCATAATAACGATGTCCGGGATAGCCTTCAGCATATTTGTTGGTGAGGCATGATCCCATGGCACGCATCACCTCGTCGCTGACGAAGTTTTCGCTGGCAATCAGTTCGATTCCTCTACGCTGGCGAAGATGCTCGCGGTCGATGATGTCGAAAATAACGTTGTCTCTCTGCATAACGGTAAATAGTTTAGGTTATTGGTTATGTATTTCCCCGGGACGAGCTATTGCCTGGCCCGGGGATTTTTTATGGATGAGGCTTCTTAGCCTCCGAAATTGTCATAATGGATGGATGATGGCTCAACGCCGAGGCTGTAGAGCATATTGTTGACGGCATTGCTCATCGGGCCGGGTCCGCACATGTAGTATTCAATGTCTTCGGGCGCCTCGTGGTCCTTGAGATAGTTCTCATACATGACCTGATGGACAAACCCCGGCGTATACTTCACTCCTGCTGCGTCGGCGGCCGGGTCCGGACGGTCGAGGGCAAGATGGAACTTGAAATTCGGGAAATCCTTCTCCAACTGGAGGAAATCCTGGAGATAGAACACCTCGTTGAGAGCCCTTGCTCCATAGAAATAGTGCATCTTGCGGTCGGTCGTGTGCAGGGTCTTCGTCATCCACATGATTTGGGCGCGTAGAGGGGCCATGCCGGCTCCGCCTCCCACCCATATCATCTCCGCCTTGGAGTCAACGATAGGATGGAAATCTCCATAAGGGCCGCTCATCATCACCTTGTCGCCCGGCTTGAGGGAGAAGATGTAGGATGACGCTATTCCACAGGGCACGTCCTGGAATCCTACCTGTGGTTTCGGTTTGAACGGAGGGGTGGCGATTCTGACGGTCAGCATTATTCTGTCGCCCTCTTCGGGATAGTTGGCCATGGAGTATGCCCTTACGGTCTCCTCCGTGTTTTTGGCTTTCAGGGTGAAGAGTCCGAACTTCTGCCAAGCCGGGAGATACTCGTCGCCGATTAGGCTCTTGTCGATGTCGCCATCGTAGGTCATCTCATATTTGGGGATCCTTATCTGAGCATATGAGCCCGGGATGAAGTTCATGTGTTCGCCTTCAGGAAGCTTGACGATGAATTCCTTGATGAAGGTGGCTACGTTGCGGTTGGAAATCACCTCGCATTCCCATTCCTTCACGTCGAGAGCGGCAGGATCTACCGCGATTTCCATATCGCTTTTCACCTTTACCTGGCATCCGAGACGCCAATGGTCTTTCATCTGCTTGCGTGAGAAATGCACTGCCTCGGTGGGGAGCATGTCGCCCCCCCCTTCAAGCACCTGCACTTTGCATTGCCCGCAGCTGCCTTTTCCGCCGCAAGCCGAAGAAAGATGCACGCCTCCGTCGGCCAGCGTGGCGAGAAGCGATTTCCCGCTGTTGGCTTTCACTATTTTTTTCCCGTCGTTGATGGAAATGCTGACCTCTCCCGAAGCCACGAGCCAGTTCTTTGCCAATAGAAGCACCACGACAAGCACCAGCACGATGACTAAGAAAATCAAAGCCGCAACGACGACAGAATTCCAGTGGATCATATTCAATAATGACATAATGAATTAGTTGTTTATACCGGGCAGTCCCTGAAAGGGATTGCCGCCGGCGGTGTTAGATTTTTATTCCGAGGAAGCTCATGAAGGCTATGCCCATGAGCCCCGTGATGATAAACGTGATGCCGATTCCTCGAAGCGGAGCGGGAATCTGGCTATAAGAGAGGCGTTCGCGGATGGCGGCCAGACACGTGATGGCGAGAAGCCAGCCTATGCCGGAGCCCGCTCCATAGACGGTGGCTGTCCAGGCATTGGTGAAGTCGCGCTGCTGCATGAATAGCACGGCTCCAAGGATTGCACAGTTGACGGCGATCAAGGGAAGGAATATTCCGAGGGAGGAATAAAGCGCGGGAGAGTATTTCTCGATGGCCATCTCAAGAATCTGAACCAACGCGGCAATCACGGAGATGAACATTATCAATCCGAGGAAGCTTAGGTCGGTCTGAGCGTATTCTTCCCCAAGCCAGCTGAGGGCTCCCGGGACGAGGACGTATTGGTTGATACACCACGTGACCGGCAAAGCGATCACCAGCACAAAGCATACCGCCACGCCAAGGCCGAAGGCTGTCTTGACGTTTTTTGAGACAGCCAGAAAAGAGCACATCCCGAGGAAGTAGGCGAATATCATGTTGTCGATGAAAATCGACCTAATAAACAGATTTAGATTTTCCATAACTCAATAAAAAATATTGGGGATAAGGGATGATTTATTCCTGAAGGTCTTTGTTGCGCGAACGGTGGACCCATATGATGCATGCCACGGTGATGAGGGCCATGGGAGGGAGAATCATAAGTCCGTTGTTCTGATATCCATGGTCGTATGCCCATTGGGGGATGACCTGAAATCCGAGGAGCGTCCCGCTGCCGAGTAGCTCACGGAAGAAGCCGACGATGACGAGAATGATGCCATATCCGATGCCGTTGCCCACTCCGTCGAGGAATGACTGCCACGGGCGGTTGCTCATGGCAAATGCCTCAAGGCGTCCCATGATGATACAGTTGGTGATGATCAATCCGATGAAGACTGACAGGGCTTTGCTGACCTCGTAATTGTAAGCCTTGAGCACTTGGTCGACGATGACCACAAGGGCGGCAACGACCACGAGTTGCACGATTATTCGGATGGATGTCGGAATCGTGTTGCGGATTAAGGATATGATCACGTTGGCAAGCGCGAGCACAGCCGTGACGGATACCGCCATGACCAGGGCTGGCTCAAGTTTCGACGTGACGGCCAGGGCAGAGCAAATGCCCAACACCTGGACAATGACGGGATTGTCTTTCGAAAGGGGATTGACGAGAGGCAATAATGATTTATTTACGTTCATAAGGAGGCTTCTTATTGATTTGCTTTTGAACTGAGGTTTTTCAAGAACGTGGTGTAGGGCTCAAGAGAGTCGAAGAGCATCTTCTGCACGCCTTGACTCGTGATGGTGCCTCCGCTGACGGCATGGACCCATGCCTTGTCTTGCGGTTCCTTGCCGACTTTCACTACAGCCACAGATGTGAAATCTCCATTGGCGGAGAAGACGTCTTTTCCGTCGAACTGGCTTCTGAAGGCCGGTTTCTCAATCTCCGCACCCAGACCGGGAGTCTCTCCCTGATGGGCGAAATATGCTCCGAAGATAGTGTCGCCATTGTCGTCGAAAGCTATGTAGCCCCAGATAGGGCCCCAGAGTCCGGCTCCATATACGGGGATAATGTATTTGAGGCCGTTGTCGGTGGTGCATTCAAAGACCGGAAGGAGACGCTCTGAAGCCGGCTTTTTTGATTCGGCTGCGACATTGACGCTGAAGGCATCGACAGAGGAGTCTGCCTTGTTTCCTGCCATGTCCACGAGGTAGCTGTCCTTGATATGCTGAGTGAATAATTCGGCGATGCTTTCTCCGTTTTCAGGCACGATTCTCGCAGCCGCGAGAATCTGACGTTTCGTGTCGTTGTTTATGTTTTCCACCTGCATGGGGCGCAGGGCCTGATAGACCACTGAAAGAACCACTCCCACCACGAGCACCAGCACAATGGAGTAGATAATCGTATAGGTATTGCTTTGTCTGTTCATATCGATAGGGGATTATTGGTTCTTGACAACGGCTCGTTTCATTCTGCGGTTGATATTGGCATTGACCACACACCAGTCGATGAGCGGAGCGAAACAGTTCATAAGCAGCACCGCGAGCATCGCTCCTTCAGGATACCCCGTGTTGTAGCAGCGTATGAGAATGGCAACCGCGCCGATGAGGAATCCATAGATGTATTTTCCCGTATTCGTGCGACAAGCCGTCACGGGATCCGTGGCCATGAATACGATTGCGAAGGCGAAGCCTCCGAGGCAGAGCTGATAGAGGGGAGAAAGATACGTGGCAGGGTAAAGGGGAGTGGCGAAATGATTTGCAATCACCGACATCAATAGGCCGCCTACCACGCCGGAAAGGATAATCCTCCAGGAGGCGATGCCGGTTGCGAGGAGAATCGCAAGACCTATGAGTATGCACAATGTGGAAGTCTCGCCCCATGATCCGGGATAAAGACCCATGAAGATATGCCAGAAATCGAGTGGCGCTCCAAGGGTGCCGAGCACTTCAGCCTGTCCGCTTGCTGAGGCAAGCTGCCCGAGAGGAGTCGCTCCGGAGAATCCGTCGACGGCCGTTTCGTTGCCAAGCGACACGAAGACGTGGTCGCCGCTCATCTGTGAAGGATATGCGAAGAAAAGGAAAGCACGGGTGACAAGGGCTACGTTCAAGAAATTGTAGCCGGTCCCGCCAAACACTTCTTTAGCAAATATGACGGCAAACGCCACTGCCACGGCCAACATCCAGCATGGAGTGGAGACCGGACAAATCATGGGAATCAGTATTCCCGAAACAAGGAATCCTTCCTGGATTTCATGTCCGCGAATCTGGGCTACGATAAACTCTATGCCGAGACCGACGATGTAGGCCGTCAGAATCTGGGGAAGAACGGCCCAGAATCCATAAAGGAAGAGGGAGAACAGGTTGTGGTCGGTGTCTCCGACTGCAATGGCATGTTGCAACCCGACGTTCCACATGCCAAACAGGCAGCAGGGGAGAAGGGCTATCACCACCGTAATCATCGTGCGCTTGGAATCGTTGGCATCATGGATATGCACTCCGGAGCGTGATGTCTCGTTGGGGGTGAAAAGGAATGTGTAGAAGCCGTCGAAAACGGAGTGAAGTTTTTCAAACTTCCCGCCTTTCTCGAATTGCGGCTTCACACTGTCGATTTTTTTCTTTAATCCTTTCATCGTGTTGTTTTAGATAAGGACGTATGATCCTTTCATCGTGTTGTTTTTTTTTTAGATAAGGAAGTGTATTGTTTTTTTAGCCTTGGAAATGGATCTCGGCTTGGTTCGGCAGGATAGGTTAATATCCGTTTTTGAGCCAGGGACTGATGTCAGTATTCCTATTTCAGGCTGATGTCAGAAGAGAAAATCATGAGAGCTCCTTGCGGAGATTATCAAGACCCTCCCTGACTATTTTCTGCAATTCGATTTTCGAGGTGTCGACAAATTCCGGGAGGGCGAAATCTTCGGGAGCGACTTCGTAGATGCCGAGTTTTTCCATCTTGTCGATATCTCCTGCCATGATGGCTTTTATCAGATATTCGGGGTAGATGTCGAACGGGAAAACCTTGTCGTATTCCCCACTGAGAATCATGGCTCGGTGGCCTCCTTTGATGCGGGCGTCGAAATCAAAAGGCTTCGACAATCCGCGCAGAAATGCGGGGAAGCTACGTTTGACACTGTATTTCGCGGGATTGAGCGAGGCCCATCCCATGAATTCATCGGCATGCGCTCCCTCCTCTATGACCGTGATCTGACGGTAGGGGAAATGTAGGAATCCCTCTTTGTCGATTCTTTGTCCGGTCAGGACATTGCCGGAGATTATGCGGATATCGTCCTGACGATTGAGATTGCCGGAGAGCAGAGTGGATACCGAAGCTCCGACCAATGTCCTTACAAGATGCGGGTCGGAAACACATGGGCCTGTCAGGGCGACGACGGTATGGAAATCGATGATGCCTTTTTCGCAGAGTATGCCGAGTCTTGCAGCTGTGGCTGAGTCGAGAGTCCAGACAGTCTCACCTTTATTGACCGGCTTTATTGCCGCTATTTGGGTGCCGACGTTTCCGGCCGGATGAGGCCCTTCAAATTCCACAACCTCGGCGGCGGAGGATGATATGCCTGAGCCGGGTCTTACTCCGAGATAGACTTTCCCTTTTGTCAGCGATGCGAGAGCCTTAAGTCCTTTTTCAAGATAGGGGCAAAGGGAATCGTCGAGCAGATCTCCAGCGAGGGGAGCGGAGTCGAAGGCTGTCACGAAAATATCGCGAGGATTGCTTTCCGGATCCGGCACGATGTCGAAAGGACGTTGGCGCATCATAGCCCAAAGTCCTGACGCCAACATTGCCTCCTTCACTTGTTGAGGAGAGGATGGAATCTGCAAAGAGGCCTCAGATTCTGATTCTTTCGAGATACTGATGAATTGAATGTGCCGACGTTCTCCACGTCTGATTTCCGCCACGGTTCCGGCCACCGGCGAGGTGAGCCGTATCAGTCCGGTGGCTTTGTCTTTAAACAACGAGTCACCTGCGGCTACCTTGTCGCCAGGTTTGACAACCGCTTTCCAGACGGGGCCGGGGAAATCGTCGGGGCATATGGCAAATGTCGAGGTCTGATTGTCGATAGCCATACTGGAAGAGGGAGCCCCTTTCAAAGGGATGTCAAGACCCCTCTTTATGCGTTTGATTTCAGCCATAAAAATAAAATATTCGCCCACGGGATATGGCCTGAGGTTGCGTCAATTAGCCGCGTATAAGCAGGCCTTCGAATCCCTTGGATTTTAGATATGTTGGTTTATGCTACAAAATTACTAATAATCGTTGTTATGAGCAAAGGAGAGGGTAAATATGTTGCATTTTTTTTGAGAAGGGGGTAAAAAAAGAATCGCATCCGCACTCCTATAAAGGAATGCGGATGCGATTATGATTGTAGACGGCCGGGGTTATTCGAGGCCTTCAACGAATTTGCGATAGGCTTCGTTGTTGGGGTCGAGCTCAAGGTATTTGTTGAAATATTCCTTGGCTTTAGCAACGTCTTTCTGGTCAAGATAGTAGTTGCCCATGTAGTTGTACATGACCTTTGCATCGTTGGCATATCTTGTGGGGTTTTCGCTTGCCTCAAGAAGCGTGATAGCCTCAGTGTAGAAGGGAACGGCAGCCGACGATACTTGGTCTTCCGCAGCTTTCTGCATTGCTATGTCGCCGTCAAACTTGACAGGCTTATAGTTGTTGGGAAGAATCTCGTGAGCCTTCGACGCATAATCCTTTGCAATGCCATAGTATTTTTCGGCAGCGGCGGGATCTTTGGTTTTGTTCTCAACTCCGGCATAGAAAGCGAAAGTTGCCTGCTGGATGAAATCATTGTAGCCGGGTTTTTCGATATGAGAGAGATATCCCTCATAGGTGTCGGTGGCTTTGGAGAGATTGTTCTCCTCGACGTAGGTCATAGCCAGCTGCTTGTAGAACTCGGGATTTGAGGGATCGTCTTGGATAGCCTCCTCAAGCACGGCCTGAGCATCCTGGGGACGGTTGGCGGAATTAAATTCCTGGGCGATGAGGATGTAGTCGATAGGAGCGAACTTGTTGTCTTTGCTTGCCTTGTGTGTCGCGAAAAGAGCTTCGGCCATAGGGAGAAGCTTGTCGTTCATCTCCTTTATCTGGGCAGCGTTCATAAACTGATAGCGCTGAGCCGTGAAGTTGGCGGGGTTTGCCTGAAGAAGTGCAGTGGAGTAGTCGTAGCCTTTCTGATAGTTTCCATCATAGAAAAGAAGGAAGGCGTAGCGGTCTTCGTCCTGCTTGAAGTGGTTGGGATTAGTGACGTATTTGCCATATTCCTCAGCCGCCTTCTTGTAGTCGCCCTTGTTGTAGTAGGCGTTGGCAAGCTCACGTTGTGCGAGAGCGGAATTCGGATTGAGCTGGAGAAGCTTCTCAAGCATGTCAACAGCAAACTGAGGGTTGACCATAGTGAAAAGATTTGCATATTTCACGTATGCCTCAGTGGCGTCATTGTTGTAGTTCGCTGCCATTTCATATTTGGAAGCGGCAGACCCGAAGTCTTTGGCATCTTTGAGCACATCACCTTCGAAGAGATAGATATCAGCCTCTTTCATGTTGATTTTGCGGGCCTTCTCAATTCTTTTGTCGATGTCTTTCTTATATGCTACGGGATCTGCTTCGTAGTAAGCGCGAGCTATTGCAACCTGAACGGAAGCGTTTTTCTTTCCAAGCTTCTCAGCTTGCTTGAACAGTTCCTGCGCACCTTTGGGGTCGCCACTTTTCAGCTGCAATCCACCGAGACCGATGTAGTTGAACGGATTCTCAGGATTTGCGGTTTTGCCATCGTTAAACCATTTTGAAGCGTCAGCCTGATTGCCTTCGGAAAGGGCGATAAGACCGAGATAGTAGTCTGCCACAGATTTGTCAGTACCGGGGTTGTTCATGTTGCGGAGAAGCAACTCTTTGGCATTTGACAGCTGATCAGCTTTGTAGTATTCTTCTCCTTCTGCGTGAGTCTGAGCGAAGGATGCGAATGACGCGCCTGCAAGAAAGGCGGCTGCAAGAATGAATTTGAATTTCATTTTATCTCTGTTTTAATTTCTTTTGCACTTGTCGGCATTGTCTTCAGGCGATGCGGTCTGCATGATGAAGACTCTAATCAATGAAACGTAAAAAAGTGAGATGTTATTATGACCTATTCCACGAATCACGATATAAAGATGAGAATTTTTTTATCTTTATGACCATTTGCGTAGATCCGTAAGTCGGAATATATGAAAACTTGTTTGTTTCCTATCGTTATAGTCAGGATTCCTTTATTTCTATTGGCGTTACTTCAATTCCACGACCCTTGGATTCATATGGTAGGGGAGGATTCCTGTCTTGGAAATGATTTTCTGTCCGACGAATCCCGTCATGAATACGTAGAAGCTGTGGAGAACCGTGGAATTGGATGCGGTTGACACCATATAGGCCTTTCTGACCAAGGGGTATTCGCCTGAGTAGATATAAGCCTGATAGGGCTTGAAAGCGACCGGACTGAAGTCGTTGTCTTCGTTCGGATTGCTTATTTTAAGGATGTTTACTTCCGACGTGAGCTTTGAGGCAATGGTGTCGTTTTGGTTGCTGTAGTCTTCCATGCGCTGATCCATAGGAACTTTCTTGGCTACGCTCAGGTCTTCTCCAAGCCAGCTGACGCTGATGACTCCGAGTGCATTGGGGTCGGTTTTGACGATGTCGAATACCTGAGCATTGTTCTCCTGCGCAAATGAGTTGCATGTCTCAGAGAGCTTTTTCCCTTTGGGGAGGAATTTATCCCTGAGATAGCTGACTGTGGAGGATTCCGCATTGTCGAAAACTATTTTAATAGCGGTCGTGTCGTTGCCGGCCAGTTGGTTCCATTTAGAGATTTTGCCGTTTAGGATGTCGCTCACTTCCTTCATTGACAAGGCTCCAACAGGATTCTTTTTGTTGGCGATCAGTGCAACAGCGTCGACTGCAATGCAATTTTGACGAACAACTCTCTTGAACTTCGATTTCATGTATTCGATTTGTTCTTTTGTGAGTTGTTTCGTGGTTATGATTGCCTGTGTCCCATCAGCCATAAGTGTGTCGATTGCCGCGCCTTCACTGACGTAGAATGGAATTATCGAGGCTTGGGGATAAGAATATTCGAAGACTTCGATTTCTTCATCGAGAATTGTCTTAAAGCCATCGTCGCAGAAAACTGTGGCGCTTCCGGCAGCGTATTCGCCACGCTTTACCGGTGAGCACGCAACGGCTCCTGCCAGAGATGCAAGCAGGAGCAGAGATGCGGATATTTTGGAGAACATAGATTTCTTCATATATGGTAGTTTTATAAATATTCAGAGGAGAAATTATTTCAAGCCAGGAATGGGAATTAATTCCATCCCTTGTAGAGCCGGATTCCGCGCCATAGCCCATATGCACAGAGCAGGCCGCCGCACGAAGCACTGATGGCTACGTTGTCGATGTTGAATACATCGAAAATAAAGAGTAGACCAACGGCTACATAGACAATCACCATGAAGATACCAAAAACAAGACGCCCACCTTTAGGCATGTTGCCATTATAATTGTTGTTGCTCATAACTTAGATGTTTTATTAGAGTTTATATCATTTTAACAAATAAAAATTCCCTATGTTCAAAATCTTTGAGGAAGAATGATAATTTATCTTTTATATGCCAGATCCGGAGACGGACAGACATTGATAATTTGCAATACTAATGAGGTGGAGAGTTTTTTTTCGACGGGAGAAGAGGAGCTGATATTTTTGAGATTATCTTAGACAGCAAGAGGGCGACTTCTGATGTGAGAATGTGATAGGATATGATCGAGAATAGCTTTTGGGCGACGGAAACATAATTTATTAAATAAGGAAGAGACCCGCAAATGCGAGTCTCTTCCTTATCTGTAAACTCACTAAAGTTTGTGAGCTGTCATTACTGCTGAGCGAGCTTGAAGACCACAGGCAGCGTGAAGTATGAACGCACGGAAACACCATTGTTCTTACCAGGCTGCCATTTAGGCATCTTGTTGACAACTCGAAGAGCCTCACGGTCGAGGTCGCGGTCAACACCCTTGAGGATGGTGGCCTGTCCGATAGAACCGTCTTTCTCAACCACGAACTTCACGATCACACGACCCTGAATGTCGTTTTGTTGCGCAGCTTCGGGATAGTGGATGTTATTGCCCAGCCACTTCATTAGGGCGGGCATACCACCCGGGAATTCAGCAGGCTGTTCGACAGCCACAAAGATTTCCTCCTCTTTCGGCTTCTCAGGTTCCGGCTCTTTCACTACGACCTGTTCCTGAACGGCCTTGAATTTGTCAACATCGTCAGAACCCTCCTGGTTGACAACGCCACGTGCGGTGTTGTCTTCCTTCTGGGTCTCCATATCCATCACCTCGTTTTTCACCTTGTCGGCGTCGACGATGGCAATCTGGGTCACCTGAACAGTGGCGAGCACTTCTTCAGGAATCTCAATCTCAGGTTGTTCAAACTTTTGCTCTTCGGGTTCGGGTTCTGGCTCTGGTTCCTCTTCCTGCTGGAGAAGTTCAGCCGCGGCCATTTTCTCGCGTTGCTCCTGAAGGGCGATAGCTTCCTGCTCGGCCTTAAAATCGGAATACTTAGAGTAGGCGATGATAAGGATGAACACTACAACAAGACCAATAAGCGTGTATACGACAGCGAGGTTGTGGCGTTTGTCGCTTTGCTTGCGCAATTGATATGCACCAAACTCTTTGTTTTTGTCTTCGAAGACAATGTCGCGCCATGCTTTAGAAGTCAGATCTACATTTCTTTTAGCCATGTTTCTTTACTTGCTTTAAGGGTTAATAAATCTGACGTCATTTGCCGTGGTGCCTATTCTGATAGTCAATCAGCATCACAGAGTCGGCACGGGTCATGTTGTCAATCTGATACTTGGAAATAGAGTTAATCTGCATTTCATCGAGAATCTCAACGAGGCTGCCGAAGGAAGCCTGAGGAGTAGACTTGATGATAATGACGGGCTTTTTCAGGTTTTCATTCTTACGGATAGCACTTGCGGCCTCGTCGTAAGCAGCCTGGGCTTTTTCGCGGCCGTCCTTAGTCTCAAGGCTGCCGAACTCGCCATTAGCATATTTCTCTTTAATCTTGTTGATTTCGTCGAGCACGTCCTTGTTCCTCTTTTGGATGATTTCTCGAATGCCGCGGGCGGTGTGCTTTCCGGCTTTCACCTCATCTGTCAGGAATTCGGATTTTTCGATGTTGTTGTTTTCAGCGAGTATGACGCCACCGGGGCCGAACATACCGGCATCACCACCGGGCTTTCCGAAATAGTAGTACACCTCATTTACGACCTTTCCATTGACAGAGTCAACGTCTAACGAGCCGGCTTTTCTTTTCGCGTCGATTATAATCGTGACAGCATCGTCGGCAGAAGCCTGCGACATGTTCTCTTGATTTTCCACCTTCTCATTTGAAGGGAGCGCGATAGTGAGGGTTTGCGATTTGATCATTGTCGTACAGAGCATGAAGAAAGTGATAAGCAACATGTTCATGTCGACCATCGGCGTGAAATCCACGCGAATTGTCATTTTTTTCTGGGCGCCTTTTTTGCCTTTGCCACCCGAATCTTGTTGAACTTCTGCCATTTTTATTCTCCTGCTTTAAGTGCGGTCAAAAACGTAAACTTATTCATATGGATTGTCTGGAGGTTGTCCATGACAGTGTGGATGACATCAAACGAAGTGTTCACGTCAGCCTTGATAGCCACGCCTGTGCCGTCTTTGATAGCCTGTGCAAGGTTTTCATTTTCGGTCTGGCGAAGGGCTTTCATCCATATTTGGAATTCATTGAGGTTGTTTTCATCGGAATTTGCCGAGATAGGAATACCGGTGATGTGCTTGGGGTTTTCGTCTTCCCCAGACAGCCACTTGTCCATTTTCGTTTGTCCTTCCGGCTGGTCGGCGAGGTCAAGGAACTCACCCAACTGCTGGAGAGGAACTCCGAATGAACCCATTTTAGCGAATGCCTGCTTCTGAGCGACAGTGAAGTTGACTTTATTCTTATGCGATTCGTTGTAGATTTCGCTTACCTTGTCGAGCAATCCCATTCTCATCTTCTCGTTGCTCCAATTGGATGAGGTGTCATTGTTCATAGTAAGCCAAATTTTACCTTCCGGGCTTACGAGCACCTGCACAAAGTTTGTCTCCTGCACCTTTTCAGTGGAAACTGAAGGGGGCGTGATAACCGTTGTGGGCTCTTTCTGAAGGAAGGTCGAAGTCAACATGAAGAAGGTAAGCAGCAACACAGTCACGTCACTCATCGCGGTCATGTCGATGAAAGTGCTCTTTCTTGCTATTTTTACTCTTCCCATATTAGCTATAACTTATTCGGTTTGGAAAATTGTGAAATAATTTCGCGTGCGACAATTACTTGTGGGTAGCAGCGAAAGTAGCTACGATTGAGAAACCGATTTCGTCGATAGCGTAGGTGAGGTTGTCGATCTTGTTGGTGAAGAAGTTATATGAGATAACGGCGAAAGCACCAGTTGCGATACCGAAGGCAGTGTTCACAAGAGCCTCAGAGATACCGGTGGAGAGCTCTGTAGAGTCGGGCGAACCGGAAGAAGCGAGGGCCTGGAACGACTTGATCATACCCATAACGGTACCGAGAAGACCGACGAGAGTACCGAGAGTTGTGAGGGTAGCTACGATGGGAAGGTTCTGAGAGAGCGAAGGCATCTCAAGAGCGGTAGCCTCCTCAACTGCGTTGCGGAGAGTTGTCAGTTTCTGCTCCTTGCTGAGGGTGTCGTTAGCGTCCATCTCTTTGTACTTCACGAGCGTGTTGTAGACAACGGAAGCCACGGAGCCTTTCTGCTTTTTGCAGCGGTCCATTGCAGCGTCGATATTGTTCTTGGCGAGGTCGGCTTTGACTTCAGCGACGAACTTAGTTGTGTTGCCTTTTCCGCTTGCAGAGCTAAGAGCGATCCAGCGTTCGATAGAGAGAACGATCACAGTGAGGAAGAGGGTCATCAGGATAGGCACGATGAAACCACCTTTGTAGACAGTGCCTGCGAGGTTGATGGGATGTCCTTCGGGGTCGTTACCCTCGAAGTTGCCGGGTGCGCCCATTCCAAAGAGGAAGATGCAGACTGCGCACACAGCGCATGCGATGATCACGAAGAAAGCGTTGCGGATACCGCGAACGTTGCTGATTTTCTCTTCCTTTTTCACTTTGGCTGCTGCTGAAGGAGCCTGAGCCTTGGGATTCTGAGATTCCATAATGTTACTTTGCTGTTTGTTTGTTGATTAAAGATTATAAATTTTTTTAGTTGCCGTGGTTTTGGGATTTGGTTTCGTAGGGTTTCTATGGTATGAGTTTTTCATTCCTTAGAGCTAAATAATACCTTTGTAACCTATTGACACTGCAAAATTACAATTTAATTTGAAAAAAACAACACTTTCTTATCGAAAAAATACTTTTTTTCCGACAGCTAAAGTTATAAAAATTGTGAAATGTGATTGTTTTAATCATTAAATTGCTGACTTATTGCAGGAAAAGGTCGGGAGTCGAAATAAGGCTCCGACCTTTTCCTGCATTGTCATGTTAAGCCGGATGTGATGTCAGTCTTTGACAGCGGCTACTCCCGGAAGCACTTTCCCTTCGATTGCTTCAAGAAGGGCTCCGCCACCAGTGGAAACATAGGAAACGCTGTCGGCGAGACCGAACTTGTTGACGCAAGCTACGGAGTCGCCACCGCCGACGAGAGAGAAGGCACCATTTTCGGTGGCTTTCACGATAGCGTCGGCGATTGCACGAGAACCGGCCGTAAAGTTGTCGAATTCAAACACGCCTGCGGGGCCGTTCCAAAGGATAGTCTTTGAGGGCTCAATAGCAGCGGCGAATGCTTTTCTTGTCTCCGGACCGGCGTCGAGACCTTCCCAGCCGTCGGGGATGTCATTGCAGGGGCAAACAATTGTCTTAGCGTCGTTGCTGAAGTTGTCGGCTGCCACGCAGTCTGTGCCGAGGATAAGGTTGACACCTTTCTCTTTTGCTTTCTTGATGATGTCAAGAGCGAGGTCGAGTTTGTCGTCTTCAACGATAGAGTTGCCGATCTTGCCACCCTGAGCCTTTGCGAAAGTGTAGGTCATGCCGCCACAGAGGATGAGGTTGTCGACCTTGTCCATAAGGTTTTCGATGATGCCGATCTTGGTAGACACTTTGGAGCCGCCCATGATTGCCGTGAACGGACGCTTGATGTCTTTAAGGATATTGTCGACTGCCTGCACTTCTTTCTCCATAAGGAATCCGAGCATTTTGTTTTCGGGGGTGAAGTAGTCGGCGATTACGGCAGTGGAGGCATGTTTGCGATGGGCCGTGCCGAAAGCGTCGTTGACGTAAACGTCAGCATAGCTTGCGAGTTTCTTTGCAAATTCTTTCTGACGCTCTTTCATTTCTTTCTTGGCGGCTTCGTAGCCGGGATCGGTCTTGTCGATGCCAACGGGCTTTCCTTCCTCTTCGGGATAGAATCTGAGATTCTCAAGGAGAAGCACTTCTCCGGGCTTGAGGTTGGCAGCTGCTTCAGAAGCCTGCATGCAGTCGGGAACGAACTTAACGTCTGTGCCGAGAGCGTTGGCAACGTCCTGACGAATCTGAGAAAGGCTGAATTTCATGTTGACCTTACCTTTGGGTTTGCCCATGTGAGACATGAGGATAAGGCTGCCTCCGTCGGCAAGGATTTTCTTAAGCGTGGGGAGCGCACCGCGAATACGGGTGTCGTCGGTGATGTGGCCATTTTCGTCGAGAGGCACGTTGAAGTCAACTCTGACGATGGCTTTTTTACCTGCGAAATTGTAATTTTCGATTTTAGCCATTTTGTGTATTAATTTTGTAGTGTGGCTTAGCAGTCGCACTTATTTAGGTTATAATTAGATTATTCCGAGTCTGTTTTTGTCGGATGATATCCGAGGAGATCGGTTTGACAGATTATCAGTAATTCCTGTTATTTAGAAACTATGTCGCAAAGATAATTATTTTTGGTGGAATTGACAACATTATAAATTTTTTTTAAGAGATAAGTGGAAGTTTGGATTATTCCTACGCTTGTCTTATCCGATCTGAGCACCGGATTTTAATCTATGATTGAGCACTTACTTGTTGGAATGCTCTCATGGTTTAGGGGATACTGACTGAACGCGTATGGATGGAAGCGTCAATTCTTGCCGTGCACTTAACCGCCCTTCGACGCGAACGGACTCGGCATGGACTCGTAGGTTCAAACCACGGGAACCACGAGAATAACCAGTTCGTATGTTTGCAGCGTCAAACGTACGAAACTAAAAAACTTTCGCCATAGGCTAAAAGTTTTATAGTTAG
>VSPO01000040.1 GCA_009775375.1 Muribaculaceae bacterium
GGATTCTGACGAAATTTGCTATGAAGTTGCGCATAAGCAGTGCAATAGTAGTTAACGGTGTGGTTACCACTAATTTAATAATAATCCGCAAATTGTGCAACTTTTTCATTTGTAAATATTTAGAATTTCTTAGATTCAACTAATAAATGCAACAGCATTTAAAATAACCAAGGGATGACATCCCTTGGTTGGCGTAAAAAATCACCTTAATTTTGTGGTTCCTACACTACAAAATTTATGGGACATTTAACGTTAGAACAAAGATACAAAATTGAGGCTTATAAAAGTCTAGGAAAAGGAATTACAGAAATAGCCAATTATGTTGGTCGGGACAAATCTGTGATTTCAAGAGAAATCAAGAGGAACGCCGATGCTAGAAGTGGTTTATATAAAGCCGATTTAGCGCAGCGAAAAACAATGAAAAGGCATCAGAACAAACGTAAACCATGTAAATTTAACGAACATATTGAAGCCAATGTAGTACACTATTTGAAACAGGATTTCAGTCCTGAACAGATAGTCGGAAGAGCTGCCTTGGAAGGTAAAGAAATGGTTTCTCATGAGCGGATATATCAATACATCTGGAAGGATAAACGAGGTGGTGGCAAGCTCTACAAACACCTAAGAACTAAGGGGAAGAAATATCGAAAAAGAGGTTTAGGCAAAGATGACAGAGGATTGATAACCAATCGGGTAGATATAGATAAGCGCCCCAGGATTGTCGAGGATAAGAAACGGGTTGGGGATTTAGAGATAGATCTAGTAATTGGCAAAGATCATAAAGGGGCATTGCTAACTATTAATGATCGCGCCACTGGGTTACTCTTTATGGGTAAGGTAGAGACCAAAGAATCAATCGAAATAGAAGCTAAAACAATTGAACTCTTACAAGATTGGAAACCGTTGTTACACACCATTACCTCAGATAATGGAAAAGAGTTTGCTAATCATCAGCAGATAGCAGAAAAGCTCGATATAGACTACTTTTTCGCTAAGCCCTACCACAGCTGGGAAAGAGGAGCAAATGAAAATTTGAATGGATTGATAAGACAATATTTCCCAAAAAAGTCTAATTTTACAAACATCACTCAGAAGCAAATTGACAGAGTAATAAGTATTTTAAATAACAGACCACGAAAAAGATTTGGATTTAAAACGCCCAATGAAGTTTTCGCTCAAAAATTAAACGAAAACATAGGTGTTGCATTTATAACTTGAATCCACCTTTTAATTCAACCAACGGGTATGATTTCATGATTACGTACAACATAGATCCTACTGTCTCCACAATGAGCCAGCAATGCTTTATTACCCTCAATTGCTGCCATTGCCATGGTTGTACCCATCTCAACACGGGATTTGTTGTTATAGGCAATCATTGTCTCATCGCAGGCATCAATGATTTTCTTCTCACTGTCCTTGCGCTTTGGATTTTTTGTCCAATAGTCGCAGATGTGCTCTGCCACGAGCTTACTGGCGACTTCTCCCAAGTGGTGTCCACCCATGCCGTCGCAAAGCACAAATACCGACCGCCCTTGCTCCGGCATCTCTCTTACCGCGATGTAATCCTCGTTCTTACGTCGGGGGCCACATTCACTGAAAATTTCGTGATATATTTTCATCTCAATAAGTTTCTTTATCGTCTTTCCTTAGTTGAAGTTTGCCTCTCAATATGCCGTTACGGTCGAGTTGTCCATACCAATAGAATACACTCAAGCCGTCTACATTGCGGTCGGGATAGTGTTCCCGATAGTCGAGAGTGGCTCGAACATCAAGATAGTCGGTCTGACTCCAGCTGATTGTGCAGTCAAGTGTGCCATTTTTTATGATATGATTCATCGCCTCAGGAAAGCACAGGAAACTTTCCTGACAGAACATATCGGCAGTCACTTTAAGGTCATATGCGACATTCTTGCCTGAGAAGGTTCTTGCGAGAGCATATCTTATCGGCCAATCGTTATTATCAATATTGATGAGCCTGTCGCCGTCATCACGAAAACCTTTCTTGGTAAGGAAGAGGTACCAGTTTAATCTTGTGGGATTTCGTTTTACAATCTCCACATCCGGGGCATTTTCAAGCATGGTGCCTTGACTGCTTCCGGGCACAAGTTCCGGCTTAAGAACATCGCGATTCTTGCTGAAAATGAACTCTTCAAGCCTTGTCAGAGGTCGATTAATCAACACTTGGCTATGTCCTTCCATATCTCAGATAATTTTCAAGAAACTTTCTGCTCCGTTCATATTTAGCAAGCATTTCTATAAAGGAAAATAGTCCTTGGCTTGCGCCTTCCGGGATATATGTATAGCCATGATTACATTCTTCCGGCAGCGAGACTTCCTCCGGGTCGATAACGACCATGTGGCAAGAGTCTGGTATGGCGGCGAGTAATGAAGCGGCGGGATATACGAACATGGTAGAACCGACGACCACAAACCAGTCGGCTTCCTTCGTAGCTTTTATAGCTTCTCGCCATAGCCCGCTGTCTATATCCTCGTCAAAGTAAACGACGTATGGCCGCAGTTGCGAGCCGTCGGGTGCTTTGTCTCCTATATGAATGTCAGGATTATCTCTGTCAATGGGGAAAGACAATGAAGGGTTAGCGGATGAGGCATTCCTCAGTGCCTCTCCGTGAAGATAGATTACTTTTGTCGAGCCGGCACGTGTATGATAGTCATCACCGTTCTGGGTAATGACTGTCACATCAAAATCATTTTCAAGCGCGGCGATAATCCGGTGTCCGTCATTAGGTTTATGCTCCAGTATGGCTCGGCGCATCGGATTGAAGAAGTCAAGCATGGCCTGTCGGCGTTCCTTCACGTCTTTGCGTTGCCGTCCGTACCATGAATTCAGTGTCGCCACCTTCTTATAGTCAATCTCGTTCCACACACCGCCTTCGCCTCGAAATGTGGGCAACCCACTCTCTCGGCTCATTCCGGCTCCTGTGAAAAATACTATCTTCTTTTTCGTTACCATCTGTTTTCTACAATTATTTTGTATTCCTTACGAATCCAGTCGAATATCAGTTGGAGTTCATACTTGTATGACTCAATTCTATCCAATAAAGGATACAGACCGCCGAAAGAGCAAAGCCCTTGCAAAAGGTCGGATGGCAGAAATGTACCGGTCTCCTTGTAAGGCCTCGTCAGCATGACCGCTCTCCCCAGGAACTCATGCCAGTTATGTCTGCGGTTTTTCCCCGGAGGCACAACCCAATGCTCGGTATCCGGTTCGATACCCCATAGTTCACAGACTTCCTTGTCGAGCCGAGGCCAATTGACAATCAAGTCGTTCTTGTCTCTGATTTCAATGTTGAATCCCATAAGCTAATCTTTTACGTTTACAAGTATGATTGCCTTTACTGCATTCCCAAGAGTGGAATCTTCAGAAAGTCCCCATGTCACATCGCAGTTCTCAGGAAATCCCGAAATGAATTCGTTGAGATATTGCACCTCATAAACTGTCATCGGCCGTTCAGCCTCTGAAGAACGTATTACGTTAATCATGACAGATGTGGCACGATTGATTATCTCAACAGCCTCATCGGATGCGATGGCATTTTCGATAGCGTTTTTTAAACGGCCTTTCCATTCGGCGCGTCCCATGAATGAGTGTTTTTCTCCGTCGGTGCGCATAAAATTCAGATAGTCTTGATAGTCAAGTCCGATATATTGGGACTTGATATTCTCAAAGAACGCCTCAAAGTCAAACTGTTGGTGATGTTGTATGATATTTGTTGCCATAATGAAATGATTGGAAGTAGTCTGAACGACAAAATTGCCGTTCAGACTACGAAGTTAGCGATAGTGGTTGAGCATTAGATCAAGTCTCAATCTTTTTCACCGGGGAGAGAGGAGAATGTTATTTATCATCGTCATCCTTGAAGTAGTCGTCAGCCATCATTGATGGGGCGATCTTGTTTGCGAGACGGTCAAACAAGCGTCCCCTTGCCTTATGTTCACGGGCAAACATGGCTGATGTACCCACCGCATCAGCGGTAAATGAGAGTGTGTTCGTGATGGATATTGTGGCTGCCACAGCTTCCACATTCTGATTTGCCCCGATGTAGGTAAAAATCCAGCCTTTGGATTTCATTGTCTCCACCAGTTTCTTGATCGCCGGGCCATTATACTCCGATGAAGCATTTTCGTAACCATCGGTGATGATTGTGACGATGACTGCGTCGTCATTGGCCACACTCTTGCGAAGGGCATTGATGGCGTTACCCATGGCATCATAGAGAGGTGTGCAACATGAGGGAACATACTGCTTGTCGGTCAGTTCCTCGACACGTTCCGCCTCCACTTTGTCGTAGATTGTCTTGACCGCATCCGAGTTGAAAGACACCAGTGACACAAGGTGTTCCTGATCGGGATGCTTCTTCTGGGCAGCACGTATGGTCTGAACGGTTTCGTTCACTCCGTCGATTGCCTGTTTCTCGATGCTGCTCATTGAGCCACTCTCATCGAGGATAATCAGATTGAATACTCTTTGTTTCATAACGTTGAATTTTTATTCGTTGATTTTTTCTCCTTTTGCGTTTACCATGATACATTCGCCGGTTTCAGGAATCTGACACTGATACACTCCCGGGGCTACCGATTCTATATTTGAGTACAGAGGTGGAGTGACAGGAACGCCGGCACGGTTAATAAGTCCGTAGTAGTTGTTGGCCGAATAGCTCATCATATTGTCAACCGCTTTCTTCTGGTTTCCCTCTTCGTCAAATTCATTGATATAGTATGCAAGGTGGTACACTTCATCGAACACGAAATCGTCAAGGATAGCCCCGTCATAATCATGTCGGCTCTGAGAGTTGTCGTCCTTCACGACTGTGATACCGTTGTCGGAATGGATAAATACATTCTTATATTCCATAGGAATTACAAACTGTCCGTTTGCACCGATGACACCCCATTTATCATTATCCATGGCGTACCACATATTCTTGGCTCCGATATGAATATCTTCATGTTCCGGTTGGAATGCCCATTTACCATTTCGGTCAAGAAGCCCATACTTTCCGTTCACCGGAATAGCGGCATAATTTCCATGATAGACGTAGCGGTCATATCCGCGTTCCTTTGCAAACTTACGGTTGTGTATCGGCTTACCGGAATGATCTATGAAGTATACAGAATCACCTTCGCAGACTCCGGCGACACCGTCCGTGAACGACCACGCCGCGTCATACTTGAACGGAATGACAGTCTCTGCCGTATAACGGTTGACAAATCCGCGTTTGCCATCCTTTGCCACGATAATAAGGCTATCACCATCCTCCGGAACAGCAATCCAGTCAATGTCCTTGATTATCTTGGCTTTGGTTCGGGAGTCATAGATATATGATTTGCCCTCATTATAACCGTTATTACGATATTTAAAGTTAGGACTGAGGTTTGAATCATATCTGTCTTCCCATGAAGAACGGTACGATTTATGCCTCATAAATTCATCATAGAAAGCATAGCCAAGCATACTTGTGAATGCTACGATGCAGACTGTGATGGTAGCCCAGATAACACGCCAGAAAGGAGTCTTGTTCTTCCATGAGAAGATGTTGCGGATGAATTGCCAGATACCTCCGAAGAAAACGGAGAGCCACATCTTGAATGTTATTTTCTTTTTCATGACCGGTTATTATTGTTTATTCCTGTTCGAGTTCTGAAATCAGTTTTGCTTCTTCTTCAAGTTCACGGTATTTCTGGGTGAAACGCCGTTTGGCGACGATTACAGATTGGAGCGACATATTGAGGAGATACTCCATATCATCCGGAGTCTGGTAGAAAAACTCTGACGCGATAATCAGGTCTGAATCGGAATCAATGTAGAGTTTCACCTGAAGAAGATTATAGTTGAGGTCATTGCAGGTGCGCAAGCCAAGAAACATCTCCTTCTCATCGTCTGCCGAGAAGACTCCGGTCAGTGTGAGAGCCACGGCATTGGCATCCTCACCGCCTGTGATATTGGCTTGTATGTAGCTCATCTGATAGCGGAACACAAGGCAGTTGTCGTTCTCCTGAAGAACGGGGAATCCCCATTTCTCCAATACCTGTTTGATTAGTTCATTAGTCGTCATTGTCGCTGCCGTTTATAATATTGTGAATTGTAATTGTTGAGAAGGCCAGAACGCGAATCATGTGTTCGATAAGTTCCGGTGTCACCTCATTGTCTCCGAGATAGTGCTGATAGTTCAGCCATACTTGATTCTCGAACATGATGTTGGGCTGAACATACTTCATCTTGCCGCAGAGTTTCGCCATAGCCTCCAGTACGGCAACACGATTATCATCGGAGATGTCAAAAACATCAGGGGCAGTGAGGGTTATACACTTGGCTTCTTCATCATCAACCGTGTAAATTACGGTCAAGCCTTCATACTCGAAACGGTAGCCGAATCCTTCAATCTCTTTGGGAATAAACCCGAGTGCGCTCAGCGCTGTTAGTACATTTTCTTTTATCATATCTGTTTAATTAAGTAGTTATCATCGGGCTAGATCACCGGCCTTTGCATATAAGATGAATTATGGCGAGGTATTCTATTTTGTCAGAGTACAAATCCAACTTTTTTTCTTTCGCCGGACGATTGTCGGTTCTCCATTTTATCTTTGAGTTCGAGATATTCTCCGCATTGCTTCTCTGATACTGACGGCTGGGTAACTTTAATAACCTCCATCAGACGATTCATTGAGAGTGGCAAAGGCTCATCGAGACCATGGTCAAGAGTTTCTTCAAAACAGAGGCGAGCCGACTCTTCGACAATGAAGGAAATGTCACTACAAGTGAAGTTTTCCGTGGCAGAGGCAAGCACCTCATAGTCAATATTTACAAAGGGACGCTTTTCAATCTCAAGTCTGAACAGCTCTTGGCGTGCCTCTTTGTCAGGGAGTGAAACATACACCGTTCTATCGATACGCCCCTTCCGCATAATCGCAGGATCTAATAAGCCGGGCCTATTAGTCGTTGCCAGCACGTAGATTCCTCTTGATGCACAGTTGTTTAACTGAGTAAGCATCTCGTTTACCTCGTTGGCCTGATTACCGTTAAGGTCCGTATCACGTTTGGGCACAATGGCATCAAATTCATCAAAGATGAGAATCATCGGGCCTTTCTTCTCAGCCTCATCAAACAGTTCGGCTATCTTTTGCTGAGAACCGTGTATGTAGATGGAGCCAAGTTCCGAAGGGTTGACAATCTTATATTTCAAGCCTGACTCCTGAGCCGCCTTTTCGGCTATAAAGGTCTTACCACATCCTTGCGGTCCATAGAGCAGAGTGCAGTTGCTCGGCTTTATTCCGTATGCCTGCGCAACCTTCGGATTTCGTACAATCTGGATGAAATCCCGACGGAAGAGTGCTTTTAACTCCGACATTCCAGCGACTTCATCAAGTCCTCTTGCTGATTTTTTTCTCGCGCTATCCTGAGCCTTCGCTTTTCTCTCTGCCTCACGGTCAAGCCTTTCAAAACGCTTCTCGTCCTCCTCAGTAATTACAGCACCGTTTCCTCCTGCCGCCAATGTCGCCGTTCTCTCCACATGGGTCTGTGTCGAGATGTTACCTTTGGCCAGTTTGTTGACAAAAGTACGGAAACGGTCAACCGTCTGAAAGCGACCGGATGGATTCACATCTGTTGCCTTTTCAAGAATCAGACGTTGTGCCGCCGAAAGCTTATCGCGATTTCGTTTCAAGAACCGTTTGCGGAACTCTATTGAGGACAATTGAGTACCGAGATTTTCTTCCTCAGTGACATCACCCGAAATCATCATGGTTATGACAATGCCAAGGGCATAAATATCTGTAAGATGATTATATACCCCGTTGGCGGTCTCAGGCGCACGGAAACGGATATCCTGGATTTCGTCAGTAAAAGGTGTTGAACCATGATATGAAGTCCCCATATCCGATAGACCGATAAGATAGATGCCTTTAAGCTCATCGCCATCATAATTCAGGAGAATATTGTCGGTGTTGATATTGTAATGTCCACCGCCTCGTGTGTAACGGGCAATTTCATCAACAGCCGAGAATAGTGCCTCCATGACCTTGACAACATCTGACATACACAGCCCTCGCTGGAGTTTTATCTCATTAGTCAGGCTGTTTGCATCTATTTTTGGCTGCAACATCCACCCAAGTCGTCTGTCCCCGACCTTCTCGATTCCGCAGTCAATAACACTTGGAAAATACTTATACGTTTGCTGGCTCCGCAGAAACTTGACCTCCTCAATAAAATCCGGCACACGCTTACGCGAAGATCCATCAACCTCATATCGTTTCGATTTGAGGTTGAACACCGTCAGAATCCCATAGCTTTCCAATGCATCCTCCGTCTCGCCATCAACGACCGCGTTACTTTTGGTCAGATACACCTCCCGCTCACCATCGTGTCGCGAACTCAGCTTGCTAACCACCATCTGACCAGCAATCTGAGAATTTATTTTAAGCAACTGTTTCATATCAGAACTGTTTCATATCAGAACGGTTTCATGGTTTAACGTAATCACAATGTCTTTATAGTCTTACAATATGACTTGTAAAGATAAAGATTGTGTATTATAAATCAAGCTATTGCACAAATAGCAAAGAAGTGTACGAGTTTATTGCAGAGGCTCTTATGAAAGAATACTTCACTCTATTTTTTGAACTTCAATTCTATTTTGACAGCAATCCTTAATAATAATGTTGGTATTATGAATTTTCGTGTTTGACAATTTCTCCTTTGGAGTTTACGATTACTCCGGCAGAAGCATCTTTATAACGGCACAGATAAGTGTCTTTTGTCAAAGGGAGTACCTCCCAATAGAGGGGTTCTGTAACAATCTCACCATTTACGGTACAAAGACCCTCATAGCCGTCCGACATTCGATAACGCATCAACGTAGTTGCGTCAATAAGGCGATTCCCTTCCTTATCCCATTCATCTTTGTCGTAGTACATCTTCTCGACTTCATAGAGGAGGAACTTATCTGACTTTGTCCCATCGAATCCGTATGACACCTGTAGGTGGTTCGGTAATGTTGCTACAACGCCAAGATCTTCGGTGATGGTAATCTCGGGATAACCGACTTCGGTTATCAATTCGGCATTATCGTTGAGGGCATACCATAATCCGTGCTGTTTATCTCCTTCACGAACGCGCCATGAGTTATTTGCCTCAGAGATTATCCACTGATATTTAGGCTCTATAGCCCAGTTACCTTTACGATCTATAAGGCCCATGAGTCCGCTGTCAATAGCTAAAGCACAGTAATCGCCGTGATAGACATATCCCTGATTTTTGGCATTGTACGCGAATTTCTTGCCGTTTATAGCTTGCCCGGTATGATTGATAAAGTAGATGCTATCTCCCTCCGACACGGCTGCAACACCGCTTGAGAACACCCATGCTTTTGTATACTTTGCAGGGATAGCGACTTCGCCACTGAAACGATTGATATAACCACGTTTATTATCTTTAGAATAAACCATTAAGCTATCTTCATCGAATGGGAGTGCAATCCAGTCAATCCCCTTTGCGACTACTTCACCAGTATTGATATTCTGGATTATACCTGGCTTATCGCTGTGTCGGGGCTTGACAAATACAAGTTGCTTACTGATTCGCTGTTTATCCCCATAACGCTGTATATCCTCTCGTTCAGCCTGATACCATACACGAGTAATGATACAGGTGCAGACGATAACGCAAATGGTCAATACAGACCATATCACACGCCAAAAAGGTGTTTTGTACTTAGGGTTAAGACACCGTCCAACCCAACAGATAGCCTGCCATAGACCTTTGCCGATATTAGCAAGCCAGTTCTTGAAAGTGATTTTGTTAGAAGACATAGTTACTGTGTTTGATTGATTTTTAGCTTTGTTTTAGCAAGACAGCGCTATGACAAATCACAAAAAAAGATTTGACCAATTCCTGTCCTATCTATATGAATCAGGAATTGGTCAAATATTTTGAAATTTCTATTTATCTGTAATCTAATTTTTCGATGAATTATCGGAAGAAGTAATAAGAAGTGGTTTTACTCGTGTTCGAGTTGGAATATCGGGAGTCGCCTCTATAGTGGATTATGCAGACTACCAAGAAAATCTTCTGTTATTCTGTTCTCGTATATTTTAGGCTCTGTACCATTCTCATCAGAGGGTTGGCGGTGCCATAGAAGGTAAAAATCAAATCAAAGGTAAACAGTGACTCATGCTGTGCCACTGTCTACCCATATCCGAAGTTGATACCATCAATTTCTTATGCACATGTCGAGTCCGGGAGAGGTGTTTACATGTCGGCAAAAGTGGTCTTAAAAAGTTGGTACTCAAAGAAGCACTCGATAGCGATTTTCTTGGTCTGTTGCCTTATTTCATCACCATAGCGGTCCAGAAATTCTGAATTATAATTGATTAAGTTATTATAATCTACATCGAGCAAAAGATTCTTTACACCGTTGGCAATCTTTGAAGCCTCGGAAATGTCACGTGTTATATCCCATGTAAAACTAAATCGAGATGATGCTTTCTCAACCGCTGCGGTGAATCCATCATACCATGATCCACCAGGCTGGAAGGCCTTATCCTCCCAATCGAGAATAATAACAGGAATGTGAACCGAGATGTCATCGATTGAGAGACACACATGGAAAACCTCCTGTATTGCACGAGCGAGTTCATAAGAGACTCGTTTGCTTACTGACTCGTCAACAGCATTCTGTACCAGATCGCAATACTCGATGTTCCCTGAGTTGAGTCCTCTAATGAATTCACAGAAGATTTGTCGGATATTGATTCCAGTGATGGGGGATGAAGAGATGTTTCTAACAGGTCGGTCTATAAACCTCTTGACACCTTCTTTGGTCGCCCAGATGTCGGCATCTTTGTAAATCTGACCGTAGTTAACCGAAAGAATGCGGTCGATGAATCGTTTGAGGGCAATCTCCTGAGCGCGTGCATAGAGGGCTATACCTTTCGCTACCACGAAACTTGGATTACGATCCTCAAGATATTCATTACTGCCGAAGACTTCCTTGACTAGATCCTTAAACCATCGCATGATGCTCGCCCCGCCGCTGAGCACTATACTGTCTGGGGGGTTGCCGTCGTTGACATTCTTAATCTTCTGACTGAGGTTAATCAAGTCCTCTTTCACAACTTCTCTATAGCCGATGGTTACGTTATCGTAGTTCCCGATAAACTCATAGAGAGGTCGCGAAAATGCTGCGTCGGCTGTGGGTTTAGTGAAACGATAAATTAGCTCAAAGTCAGTGAGTCCCTCCGTGTAGTCAGACTCCTTCTGCATACGAAGGTTAAAAAGAAGGAATTGCCTCGGATCTATATGACGCAGATCCTTGCTAAGAAGAAGCGAACGGGTAATGGCAAGCATATCATCACGCCCAGAACCGTCAGGTTGCGGAGAGAGAGATTCGAACATACTTTTCTCAATGTTACTAGCTCCTAACTGATGGTTTGACCAGTCATCCTTCGAAATCTTGCGTCCATTTCGCATGGCAGTATAGTCGATTGTGCTCGAACCGTAATCAATGACCAACGAACACTTGTTGGGACCAGAGGTCCTATCGTTGAAGGTGAAGTAAGCTGCATCACTCTCATTGATAATCCAGTCAAAACGGAGATTAAGCGGAGCGAGAGCCTCGTTGAAGAATTCAATATACTCCTTCTTCTCATCATCGTTCCAACGGGTGGGCGAAGCCATACAAAGGCGAAAGTTAGGAACGCCATCATTGATATTCAGGATGTCGCTATTGAGTTCGAGCAAAGTCTCGACTATAAGTTTTATATAGTTCTTATAGTGATTACGGCGGCGGTCGTCAAACGATGAAACGCGACCTTTCATGCCACCGGATATGCCACAGCCAGGTTTTGCTGTAAGAAAATAGTTACCGTCTTTATCATAATAGACCACAGAGGGTAATTTCTGGTCCTCAACTTCGTTTGAGGCCCTTAGCCTCAGAGATGTGCCTTCCATTGGTAATCCAATGGGATTATTCGCATTGAGTGGAACGACCCATGCGGCGGTCTCGCCGTGGCCATAGTCAATTCCTACGATATAGTCTGCCATAAATGATTGGGGTGTTAATTCTTTTGTGGGAGTTGTAAATTTAGTCTACAGAGGGGATGACGACGGTACCTTTGCAAACAGCAACATTGTCTTCGTTATAAATAGCCGGCTCAGTTGTAGTAGGGGCTGACACGTTGCCAGTAAAGGCTTCAAAATCTGCGCTATTATCTTCGGCAAAGTTACGGAATGTGTAACCATAGAGCGCTAGGAGACGCTCAATGCCATCCTTCTCCTTCTGCGAGGCTCCATCGGCATAGAAATGTTGCATCCATGTAAGAATGCGGATATTGCGGCCGTCGAGCTGGCGATATTTATAGAAGCGTGTTAGTGCGCCGTAAATGCTGTCTACCTCTTGTTCAAGAGTCTTTGATGTGGTGGTGACGCGTACTTCGGACTTCTTCATAACGGGGGCACTGGGCTTGGAGGCCATACAGCGACCAATCCCGTAGCCACCCATACTGGATACAATAGCACCCAATATGCTAATAAACTGGATCTCAGTAAAGCAGATTCCTATACCGATGAGGGCAATAACAGCATAGATGGTAACCTTGACTGTACTAGAAATTTCATTCGGTCGATTAGGCATTTCAACGACTGTCTCGCTGACAGAGTAAGAGAGAGGGAAACTGATGACCTTCACTACGTCCTCGAGCAGGAAACGGAGCTTGCGGTCCGGTTGTTTATCCCATTGGAGTCTCTTGGTCAGGATATCGCGACAGACAGCGTTGATCCTGGCGGGGTCGTCCGTAGCAAGTGCTTTGCATATCAAGTTCTTCTCAATATCGTTCATGATTGGTTGACTTTAGAATGATTAGTTAGTCTTTGGGAATGACGGCGGTGCCACGGCACACGGCGAATCCCTTGTCGTTGTAAATGGCCGGTTCAGTAGTGACAGCAGTGGACACGTTGCCTTTATTGATCTCGAAGTCAGAACTGTTCTCAGGGGTCATGTTGACAAACTTGTAACCGTATAAATCAAGGAGTCTTGTGATACTGGCGCGGAGTTCTCCAGACTTGTCCTCAGAGTAAAGATGCTGGAGCCAAACAAGGATACGAATGAGATGTCCGTCAAGCTGTCGATAGTCATAGAATCTAGAGAGTGCAGCATATACTGCGTCTACACGACCGCCTATCTCCTCGGATGAGGGAAAGGTAACAGGCTTCTCAACGTTATTTAGGCTCTTGCTGAGTTTGAACCCGCCGACTGTGGCAGCCACGCCGCCGAGGAGTCTCACAAGCGGTTTACAAGACATTGTAAAGCACAAGCCGGCTACAGTGAGAGAACCGAATGCCAAAGCTTTTCTAACATTTGGTACTAGAATCTCCCGCTCATCAGGGTAGATCGGGAAATCCATGCTGTTGACTACATC
This sequence comes from Muribaculaceae bacterium, assembly GCA_009775375.1. Lineage (GTDB taxonomy): Bacteria > Bacteroidota > Bacteroidia > Bacteroidales > Muribaculaceae > Lepagella. The sequence goes on from VSPO01000040.1 coordinate 13,435, forward strand.
CTCGAGGAGGTAGCGCAAAGTTCGGTCTGGCTGTTTGTCCCACTGCAAACGGTCGCAGAGAATTTTCTTACAGGCCTTGTTAATCTCAGCTTGTGGATCGGTCGATGCAAGAGCCGATTCAAGAGTATTTAGTTCTTTTTCAGTCATGTCTATAAGTGTCTATTTCGGGGTAAACTAATGAGCCTCTTATCAGGATCTCGGTACGTCCGTTGTCATGCGAAATAACAGCAGGCGAGGTAATGAACTGGTCCGTAATATTTTTGTTGGGGTTCAACTCAAAATAGTCAAAGTTGCCAAACTCATCGCCAATTTTTGCATCATTGATAACCTCAATGTCAAAATTCTTGAGTAGTCCTTCTAAGGTTCTATTGATGACAGCCTGTGCTGGATCTACAGGCTGGGTATAGTCTATACGCTGAACAATCGAGTTTATGATTTTGAGGAGCGATGAGCCCGGTTTAAGATACTTCGTCTTGCACATTGCGACAACGCTTTCAAGAAAATTATCAAGAAGAGGAAATACCTCGTCAGGAGTCTTGCCGGGGATGAGACTGAAAGATATCCTGGGTCTGTTGATTTTTATGGTTATAACATCTTCACTAGATTCTTTAAATATTCTGCTTGACTCTACTTTCGGGGTAATAGTGGGCTCAATGGGGAATGTGTACTGCTCCAAAACTGCCAAAACTTTTTTTTCAATTTCAGCAATCAGATGTCTTTGGTAAAGCGAGTCGAGCAGATATTCACGATAGAGAGCCTGTAACTGCTTCACTGCTGTTAAGGCTGTTCCAACTGAAGAGAATTCTGTGTTGCAGCTATCCTGATATTTAGCTCTTGCTTCGGTTTTAATGTCTCTCATTTGTAATAAAATGTATAGAATCCGTCATTATTTACAGCGGCGACAATTGTTTTGCCGGGATTAGTCTGGTTGAACTTCGACAGCCGCATCTTCAGCGAGTAGCAGCGGGAATCGTAGTCAACGAATCCGTCTTTCTTGAAAACAACCACATAGCCGCCTGGTTCAATCCAGAATGAGGATACATCCTTGATGCAAATAGCCTTGTCGGAGTCTTTGCGAAAGATTTCAACGTAGGGCTGTTTGGATGTGACATCCACCTTCATCCTCATCTTTACAGAATTGTCCTCGGTGCAGGCCCTGTTGGGAAGGAGACAAATGCATTCATCGGCTTCGTTGAAAAGACCAACGACGCAGTCGCCTATCTCCAATTTGACCACATTACTACCGCATTTTACCTTAACACCATCCCGATAGCCAATGTTTATGAGGTATCGGGAGATGACATTTGACACCTGAGGCTTTCCCAGAGGAAATTCGATATCGTGATGGAGGGAAATAGTGTCACCCATGGGCTTATCAGACTTGAAGCATAGAAAAGTTTCGCACCCTTTCCTGATCATTTCAGGAGTCCACGCATCTTTTAATAAAAGGAACAGATATGCCAACCCAAGCCTATCCTTGTATGAAATGATTTCACGAAAATCATTCAATATAGGAGCGAGATTCCCTAATGGCATCCAAGTATCACCAATGAGGCTTATTTGACCGTCATTAAATGTAGCATTTAGTTGTTTCCCGCTACACCAAGCTCTCAATTGAGATATTAGCTGACCTTCTAACATATTATTACAGAACAGTTCCAAATCTGTTTCTTGAAACATTTCTGCATACTGTTTTGAATTTACCAGAAATTCTTCCATGTCAAAGAATCTCCGGAAATCAGTTATTCTTAATATTTCTACTCCTTGAAATTTCATACCCGTTTCTCAATTATATCAAGTGAAATAGAATTTAGTATTTTACTCACTATCATATACAACTGTTTATCATATTCATTTTTTAATGAATGGATATGAATATCTTCATCTTGCAAGGAATACAATTGTACAGTAGTACTACGATCCTTTCTCACAGCCTGTTTATAACGAGGTTCATTATATCCATTTATTGGCATGAGATCATTCTTAGATGCGGGCGCAAAATTATTCTTGGCTATATCAGAAAATGCAATGGCAATTTTTTCAAGATTCGTTTCACCATAAGTCTTCATATTCAAGATGGCTCGTTTCAAACATCCTAAGAAAAGTTCGGAATCAAAAATAGCATCTTTGGAATCGGCCCCTTTGTACTCATTTAAATAAATTGCTTTAGCAGAAATAATCAACTGTTCAATATCAGAACCGATGAAGAATTTATTATTTCTGGGGATTACATCATCCCATGATTTATTGACTTTTGTTTTCAGACAAATAGTACTGTTCAGAATCTTGATAAAAGCGTCCTTATTAATTAATTTGATATTAAACAATGGTTTAATATCAGATAAATCTGGTTGCTTACTCTCATATACATTATTCTGATGTCTAATAATTGACTCAAAAATTTCGGCACAGTCATCAGCACTTGGCATGAATGTGTAAAATTTCTTATCGAATCGACCTGTTCGGAACATTTCCGGAGGCATTTTAGAAATGTCATTTGCGGTCGCATACACGAAGCAAGAGACTCCTCTTTCCGTCTTCTCCTGCATCCATGTAAGAAACTTACCTATTAATCGTCTTGTCACCTCATGTCCCCCTTCAAACATCTTCTCCATTTCATCTATCCAAAGAACGCACGGAGATAGAGATTCTGCGACCTCCAACGCTGTTTTAAACCCTTTTTCAGACTCTCCTACAAACTTGCCTAAAGCGTCTCCGAGATCTAACCTAACAAGACTTAATTTGAGCTTAGCTGATATATACTTGGCCAACATAGATTTTCCTGACCCTGGTATTCCGGATATGAGAATTCCCTTAGGAGGTGTCATCTGAAATCTTTCATAATCCTGAGGGTTGCTAATCCTATTGGTATTATCATTTAGCCAATTAATAATTTCAGATAAACCGTCTGGTTGAGCAGCCTTAGAAGAATCTATTAAGGATAGAGCACCAGCGTGAGAAATTACACTATCAGATACGGACCTTATCTTTTTGATTATTTGAGATAGTCTGGGATCATCCTCATTCTGATGATATAATTCACCAAACTCCAATTTACATTGAGCTAAACAGGATGTAATTTGACAAGGTGATAGAGCACGCATAATTTGGAATAATCTCTTTAGATAATGCGTATCATCAATTCTCACAAAGCCATTATTGCCAACCGATAAGGGTAATCCTTCGTGCTTATTAAGCCAAACTGAAAGAATCTCATTGAATTCATCCTCTGAAAGATAAGGTACGTTGATATATTCGGTTAAAGGCTCACATTCTTGTGGAATAACCTTGCCTTTTTTTTCTTTATCGTCTTTATCAGTCAAACGAGGATCATTTGGCACTACCAACATTATGACTGATTGCCTAAGCGTTTCAATCCATTTGAGTTCATTGGGATCACGAAAACAACTCATGCCATAAAAATGGCGTACGTAATTAACAAGTGAACTATAGGGTATAAAGCCATTAGAACACAGGTAGAGTGTTGGTTTACAGCAGTTAATATTTTTTGCGTCATACTCAATGAATGAAGAGCTTTCATCTACATATGCCACAGTGTTATAACCTTTGAATGTAGAGGTAGATTTCTTTGTTTCTTTATTAAAGAAAGTCTCTTCCTTACCATATTCAATTGGCAATAATGATTCTCTTGATATAAGTTCAGTGACAAAATCGAATTCATTAGTTACTAAAACCATAATTCTTTTGCCGCTGATATAAGCCTTCTTAAGAGCCTCATTTACGATACCCAATCGACTATTAAGATACTTTTTCGGAGATTCTGCTACCTGTCGACTCATTAGATTTCATCATTTAAGGGATCATCTGCACCATTCGCCTTTGTTTTGCATTCTTCTTCAGCAAGAAGCTTTTGATAAGCAGCCCATACTCCCGGTTGTTGAGCTTTAATTTGTTCAAGCAATGCATCCGTGACATTCCCGTCATGAATGCAACCTGTACTTTTAAGTCGACCAAGTAATTCAGTCAATTCCTTTTTATCATCCTTTGTCGTAGCTTTCAATAGGTCATCCATGAAAATGAATGCATCTATGATGTCGAGACCATAAATCCCTGTTAAATCCTCCATTGAAATGGTTATGTTGCCGGTAGCGGTAATTGGAGATTCAAGAACCACTATACGGGTAGGGAATTCATTTGTTTCCTTCCACTCTTTAATATCTGACTTAATCATATCCGAGCATTTACGAATACGATAGGCTAAGATATATTTGTCTTTTAAGGACAAAACCGGGCTCAGAATATCTTTAATTTTCATTGTATGATTCTTATTTGTTGTTTTTTAGAACGGCGCTTGCAAAAGCATTAGCGTCATTTTCGAGAATCTGGTAATAATATGCACGAAACTTTGATTTTGAATCACCACGTACATACTGCTGATTGCCTATAAGCCACTGTGCCTTACGTTCATCCGAAAAGCCCCAAACATCTTTTCTCAGGGAACTATCTTGAACAGCATGTCTGAGTTCATGAAGCATTATAAATATCAGTCTATCTGGATCAACCGCGAGTAAGTCTGCATTGAGGTAAAGAAGTATGTTGCCATTATCGTCAACAGTTTCAGCACCTAATGTGCCTTCAGATAACTGTTGTATATTAATAGCACTAATGTTTACCTTCATGCGTTTTGCAAGTTCCGAAACAAGTTTCTCGGTAATTTGCTTTTTCTCTGCTTCTGTTTTACCTTCCAATATTTGTGCAAATGACTTTCCTTTAAGATAAGAGGATAAAAACTTCTGGCAGTCATCAATCATTACCTCATCACATTTTTCAAAGGCATAAGTGCTTGAATACTGAGTAAGGGCTGCCAGAAGAGAATCAATCTCTTCATTCTTATTTTTAATCTTTACATATTGTCTTACTGAAATACATGTCGTAATAGCTGTAATTACCGCTATTGTTGTTGTTATTGGTTCCATGCCTTTGACAAATTGTTATTTTGAGCAGATCTGTCGTGAAAAACAGACCTACTCAAAATAGATGTTACTTATGCCATTGCAGGTACGTCGTTACCATATCCCTGCTCTTCCTGACGCCCCTGGATTGATTGGTTGTTCTGGGTCGCATTCTCCGATACCTGATTGGAAACCTTGCCATAACGGGCTTTTATCCAATTTGAAATTTTTTCGTAGATTCCCTTGAAGAACACAGTCGCTTTTACGACAACTGTATCATAAATCGGTGCAAGCTTGTCGAGCATCCACATAATGGCATCAGTAGATTTATCAGCCCCATAGCGCAGAATGGGTATGAGAACCATGAAGAGAAGGAGCGTTGCAAAAAATCCTGTCCCAAATACATTCCAGAAAAGTCCCATAATAGGGAGTGTTATCAAAATCATGCCGAGAATTGCAAGGCACGTCATAGCCACGGCAAACACTGCACCGAGAATATACTTCATGATTGTTTGCCACTTCGTAAGATCGATTTTGCCAGCTTTGAGATCAGCAGTTGCCAACATAGCATCGACAGCACCAGAGGAAAGAGCTCCGATGAGCTGAGGAGACAGGTTTTCTGAACCTTCTACAACTTTGAACGTGCCCTCGCGCTGAGCAATGTAAAGCTGAAGTGCGGCTGAGAAACGAAATTCTTCTGTGTTTTTTTCAATTGCGGAAGCGACATCGCAGATTGTCTCTGCATCCAACTGCTCAGCTGCTTTTGCCAAGGTGTCCACCGGGACATTATCAATCGTTACCACAATAGCATTGGCAAGCTCTTCTTCCGATTTTGCCATATTGGCATTCAACTTATTATCGATGGTTTCCTGATCGAGCTCTTGGGTTGTTGAAGCAAGTTCCAACGCACTCAGCATTGATGCGAGGTAACGAACACGCTCAGCCTCATTCATTCCGGCAACTGCGGAGGCGATAGATGCCTTCACGGTTTCTTCCGTATTCTGCATCATGGATGTGTGGGTTTCCTGATATGACTTGATTCCGGACTTAAGGTCATCTATGATTTCAGAGGCCTCGGTCTGAGACAATCCAAATTTACCAATGAGGAGCATTTGGGCTGCCTCGTACTGGTCTGTCCCTTTAAGTTGTGTGCGGAGGTTATTTATCTTCTGCACATTGGCTACAATCGATTCGGTTGCTGCCTGAAGGTTGTTGTTGTTAATTTCCATATAGGTGGTATTTTTTGATTTCGTATATTAGAGTGTGGTTGAGCAAGAATATTTTTATTAATCGTCATTTTTTTTAAAAAAATTCTCGTCTTTACAAGCAGCAGCTCTATATGAAGCGGGGGCCTCCCATAAATATTCCAATGGATCTTCACCCCAATACTCCCTTGAAAGCTCCATGTCAATTGAATGTTGCGCGATTATCACTGACAAAAGTAAATCAGCTTGACCTGTTTTTATCGCCTTTTGTTCAAGCGCATGAATTTCAGCATCGGATAATCTACCCTCTGCATAAGCTGTCAGTTCGGAATCTGTTATAAGAACTTTCATACGTGCATTAATTTTCTTAGATGAGCAATGGCTTGGAACTTTAATACCGCTACGGCTTTTTGTTTATCTTTTGCCTCCATTTTAGACTGGTCTCTTTTACTATTCATGAATCCAGCTAATTCCTCAAAAGCCTCTAATCCAGTTAAATTGTCCATTACCGTTAATTGTAAAACTTTTCTTTCTCTCTCAGGAAGCTTGTTCATAGCTTTTTCAAGTCTTGATAATATCATCTTATCATGAACCGAATCAGATTCAGAACGATCCTCCGATAATAAGAGTGAAAACCATTCGTTTTCTTTCAAATCAGATTCCCAGAAATTTGATTTTATTCTGTCAGAGGCATCAATGCTTGTTTCCATCCGCTCTTTCGCTAACTCCTTGGCTCGGACATTGGTAAAATGCCGCGCAGTAATTGTAGCAATATAAGACCGCAGTTTAGAATCTCTCTTACGAGAAAAACAATATACTTTATAATATGGTCTTTTAGACTCACCACCAACAGGAGAAATAAAATCGAAGTATGCCCCCATTAATTCTCCTGCCCCTCTACCATATAGATGTTGGCTTAGACTTTCAAGAAATGGGCGTGAAAACTCATCCAGAAAAAAATTTCGGCTAAGCACAACAAGCGCATTGCGTTCATCATAATGACAAACGTGTGATACAAGCCAATCTTCAGCTTCATGAGATGGTTTCTTTCCGAGCAATTCTATTTTACAGGTATCTAGATTCACTTTATAATCTGGTAATTGTTTAGAACTAGAGCAAATATTGCCTGTGCAAAGTTACAAAAAAATCCTGACACTCCTTATATGTTCTAAAACATATAAGGAGTGTCAGGATTAAAATAAGTGGCTTGGCAACATTAAATGATAAATTTTTGAATTCGTTGGGATCTACCGAGGAAAGCTATGTAGGTCGAACAATAACATTATTTCAGTTACCCTCCGTTGGTATAACTGTTTATGCCATTTGCCTTTATAACGGCAATGAGAGGTATAGGCTTTGAAGATGTTGCGGTCGCCGGATTTCAGTTTTTTCAGGATGCTGCTTTTGTTTACTACACCGGGACCGCAGTTGTAGGCGAGTGCGCCGAGAAGAACGGAGTCTTTACCGTATTGGGAATAGAGTGCGCAGAACTTCCGGAGGTCTTTACGGAGCAGTGCGTCAGCCTGTGCTTCGGTAAGCTGACAGCCTCGGCGATAGGGTTCGCCCGGCTGGACTTGGTGACCATAGCCAACGTAAGGCCAGTGCTTCGGTTTGTGCAACGTTTCAAACTTTTTGATTATCAGGACTGCCCGCTCAAAGAGTGGCAGCTCCATTATTGACCTCTTGGCGGCGAAAGCCGGCGTAGTGACCGCGAGGGTCACTATCGCCATGAGGAATATCAGGAGTTTCTTCATAAGCCGATGGGTTTAATGGGACCCACTACCGGACCTATGATTCCGGGGTTCTTACCACCGCCGTCATCGCCGTTGTCCTTGCTGTTGAACTCGAAGGTCTGCTGCCACGGGGTTGACCCAAAGTTGTCTTCAACCCATATCCCAAATTTCACAGCATCTGAAGACTGGGCGGTGTAGTTGAGGCGGAAGGTCTTGCTTTCGAGGAGGACTCGGTCGTTGTTAACCAGAACGGGACCGTCAACGAGTTTGAGGGTACCCTCGCCGTCGTACTGGAAGTAGCGGATTGTGTAGAGGGTGTTGGCGTAGTTGCCTTCGGGTTTGATTTCAAAGCGAAGTTCCACAGTCTGCCCCTTGGTGATTTTGTCGCCGTAGGGCATGACTTCTACGGTGAACGGATAGGACTGCTGCACGTCGAGGTCGTCGGAACAGGAAGTTAGCGATATAACGATTGCAAAGAGTGCAATCCAGAAACCGAAGAAACGGGCGGGAGTAAGGCGAATTTCGCCGATTTTATTTAGTATTATATTCATTTTTTCAGAGTTTTAATTTTGAATTGTTTGAAACTTTGGGTTGGGTAGCCACAAGGAACTCGTTGAGGTCCTTGTGGTCGGGATAGAGAGCGGACTTGTCCATTACCTTGTCGCCCAACTCGCGGCGGAGTCTGGCGAGGGCGGCTCTCCCTGCCTCGTCGTTGTCAAGATAACAGGCGATTACGGAATAGTCCGGTAGGATTGTCAGGGCTTTGCCGACATTGGCAACGGAATTGAGCACCACCGAGTCAAAACCGTCATTGAGACCGAGCCTTTCCGCTGAAAGAAAGTCGATGAAGCCTTCAAACACGTTGCATCGGGCGTTACCCTCTGCTATGTGGGTTATGTGCTTGGGCGGGTACGAGCCTTTGAAGAAAGACGAACGCAACTCAAATCCATGTGCATTATTCTCAAAGCCTATGGCATAGTAGTCTTTGCCGTGAAGTCTGTAATCGACCTGCACACACCACCGTTGGGCGATATTTCGGGGAATACCTCTGTCTGCGAGATATTTCAGCAATGCCGGCGATTCCAACTTTGAGACATTCACATCTTCAAATGTCGGTTGCTCGATGAACGGCTCAGGTTTGTAGGGGTTCTTTGCTGATGCAAAGCGTCGTTCCGACGATGATGCAATAGGCATCTGCATCTTCTCGGCGATGAACTCCGCTTGTCTGATAAAGTCGGTAGAGTCGCACAATTCTCCGGCAAGAGTGAAGATGTCGCCTCCGGCACCGCTGCCAAAATCGAACCATACCCCCTTTCGGGGATTGACATGGAACGAAGGTTTTCGCTCACTTCGGCAGGGGGAATAAAACCACAGACCTTTGCTGTCGCGTCCGGTAGGCTGATAACCCAACTGATTCAGGAACTCGACAAGCGAGATTTTACGGATTTCGTCGATGTTCATAGGCGCATCTTCCGTTTGGGTTTGTCTGGCTCCTGTTCCGGCTTAGGTGGTTCCACCTTTTGCTCTTTCTCTTTGGACTTCTCCAAAGCCGACATTTGCCCTGCGATATAGTGATCCAACTCTGACATGTTGCATGAACCGGTCAGTTCATAGGCGAGGTCATAGATTCCGCCGTATGCGCCGGACTTGGTATCACGCCAGAGATTAGTCTCAATGTTGATTACCATTGTCGGACCGGGATTGTCATCGTAGGGAGCATTGTAGATGCGGAGATTACCGTCGGCAGCCACCGGGTGTTCCTGACCGAGAGCTTTCATAAAGTCAGTGAGTTTCACTTTCCTTATGTCGAGGCTGATAACTATCGGCTCCTGCGGACGACGTGCCATTGCCGAAAGCTCCTTGCTTTGCTCATATTCATTCATATACTTCAAGATGAAGTCGCGTGGATTCGTGTAGAGGTTAGGGTTCATCTTCAAGGCGGCGAGGTCGATGATGTCGCCACTCTGGTCTGTGGCATGGTCATACCATCGGTTTGTATTGGTATCTACCACTAACATCGGTTCGGGGTCATCGCGCTGGGGAGCATAGTAGAGTTTCATGTCCCCGAAAGCCTTTACGGGCTTTTCGCCGAGAGCCGCCATGAACTCCGTCAGAGGGATATTCCTGATGTCATTCTTTGTGTACCGCATAGGCTATTCAATTATGAGTTTGACACCGACACCATAGGTTGTATGGTATATCTGAACATCGCTCCCGAAAGTGAACCGTCCTTTGACATTGGCGGTCAGTGCAATCTTGTCGGAGAGATAGAACTCCGCTTGCAAGTTGAGCGCACCTCCGTATATGAAATTATCGCCGTCATGGAGCGTGGAACCGTCGGACAATGTTTTCTTACCCCAGTTGACCGTCTCATATCCGGCAAGTGCGGATATGCCGCCGTAGAGGTGGAATGTCATGGAGTAGTCGCTGAGGATATGGAGATTATATCCAGCCTCTCCAGTGAACTGCACCACCGGGATGCGACCGTTCTCGCCGTATGGCTTGAAAGTCTGGAGATATTCTCCACCGAAAGACCATGTATTGCCGTGGCTTCCTGTGAATACCGAGTAGAACACTCCGAGGTCATAGCCGCAGTCGCGGGATTTGCCGGTATAAAAACCGTCTGCCATATTCGCCTTGATTTCCACGGCTGACATTCCGGGGAGGCATCGCTGGGCCATTGCCCGGCCTCCGAAGAGGCTGAGCATGGCAGCGATTATCATTATCGCTTTTTTCATTGTTTTCGTTTTACTGGATTGATAACTCGTCAATTACGTTGGCTCTCACAATGTCCTCGTTATCGACCACGAAAGATTGATGGCGACCACCTTCTTTCTCGGCAATCTCGATTACGAGCTGCTTGTCATCAGGGATAGTGAATTTCTCCAGAGCGAACACCGTGCGCTCCGACTGCTTGCCGTGTACCACCGTCACATAGTTCTGGGCGCGGAGCGGTTCGAGTACCTGCTCCTGCATGGCAGTCCGCTTGATAACCTTCTTATCCACAATCTTGAAGCTGACATAGTCAACATCAAAGGCGATATTACTTGTGTTCTTCAATTCGGTGTGAAAGTAGAGAAGCCCATTGTTTGTATAGATGGATTTCAGAAGGAACTGCACTCCAAAACGCTTTGAGCCGATATGCTTTATCTCACGCTTATTCTGCTTGTAGATGCTCTTCATAATCAGTTTGACAAGCATCGGGGATTCGTCGCCGAGACGCTGGAGGTATATCTCCTGCGCGTTGTTCGGACGGTTCACAGCCTCGCCGTCATGGAGAAAATCGGTCATCTCAATGCTCAGAAGCAGAGGCTCTTTCGCAAATTTGACATTGAACGTGTAGTAGCTCCCATCATCGGTGATTACTGACAGATTCGTTTCGGTTTTGAAACGCTTAAACGCTGATTTAACGCGAAGTACATTCTTCGCTCCATCAGCGAGACCTGCCACAAGGTTTTCGTTTCCGAGGTCCACATAAATTATCTCCGCAGGGAAGATAATATGCGTGGTTTTCTCGTAGCAGACCTCCAGAGCGTGAGGCGGAATCATCCGGTCGAAACCCACTTTGCGGGTCAGACCGTCAAACTTGTCGCCGTCGGTGTAGTTGTCTCCGTACACGTTCATGTCGTGTTCGGCTACCTGTTCAGTGTTAGGCGATACATTATTATTGGTGTTATTGGGATTTTTGGCGTTGGCAGCGGTGGCCACTCCGAAGAGTGCCACTGCTGCAACAAAGAATTTTGTGATTGTTTTCATTCGTTGTTGGATGTTTGGGGTTTGTTACTGCTCGTTTTGCTTGAGCATGATTTTGTAGCCGGATTTGAGGTGGACTTTCACAGTGCGCAGTTTCTTGTTAAGATACTGGCTCACGCCGTTGATAAGTCCCTTGCCCATATCAGAGGCAAGTTGTGCCCCGGCGTTGGTGGTAAGATTGATGGAACTGCCCATCGTACTGCCCATGTTGGCACCGATTTCATGGAGCGCATCGCTCTCCATAGAGTTGGGGATGTTGATACCCTCCTGACCGTCGGAGTCATAGACCGAGAGGTCAACCTCCATGATGCAGCCGAGAGCCTCAATGTTCTCAATCTTGATTTCAAGACGCTCACCCTGAAGCCGGGCCACTCCCACGATGCTTGTGTTCTTCGGCAACAAAGAGTTGCCAATCCACATCGGTTCGAGTGTCCGGAGCCTCACGCTCTGCCCGTCGGTAACCGACTGGTCAGTGGCGACACAGGCTGAAATGGTGTTCTTGAAATTTGTGCGCTTGGTGCCGACGGCGGTAGAGAAAGAGCGAGTGTTATCGGTCGAGGCACTGAGAGAAGACACTACATTGCGGTTTACCTGATTGACAGGCATGACCTTACGGTCTTCATCCGGCTCATCGACAATCACGGCCTGTTGACCGCCATTGCCTGTGCCGAGATACTGCGCCGCCAGTTTGTAAGACTGCTCCATCAGTTCCATCTCATTAGGGTGCTGACTCTGCTGAACCATAGCGTTCTCCACCTCCAGCTCGTCAATTCGTGCTTGCAATTCCGCCACCTGAGCGGCGGAATTATCCTCCGGGATATAAAAATCATTGAGCGACTGACATACTTCCTGATACTGAGTTGCGGACTCTGTGATAGCAGATGATTGGGGGACGGTATCCGCACTCACGGAAGTCAATGTGTCAAG
>VSPO01000041.1 GCA_009775375.1 Muribaculaceae bacterium
TTTGTCAGCAATATGACCCATGAGTTGAAAACGCCTATTGCCATAGCATATTCAGCCAACGATGCTCTGCTCAATTATGACACATCCAACGACCCCGACAAAAAGACTAAGTATCTTACGATTGCAAACAAGCAACTGAAACGACTTGGCGAACTTGTGGAAAACATCCTTGCAATGAGTATGGAACGCCGAAAAACCATGAAACTAAGACCTGAAGATATACAGTTACGCGAGATTACAGAAGAAATCGCCGCAGCCCAGCGTATGAGAGGCGATAAGGATATAACCATTAATGTGAATGTAGCTGACAATATAGTCGTAGAAGCTGATAAGACGCATTTGGCAAATGTGCTGAACAATCTGATTGACAATGCAATCAAATACTCCGACGACTGTGTTGAGATAAGTATATCCGGCGACAACAATGAAGTTTCGGTCAGAGATAACGGCATCGGTATTCCGTCAAAGTCGATTCCCTATCTGTTCAATAAGTTCTACCGTGTGCCGCACGGCAACCGTCAGGATGTCCGGGGCTATGGCATAGGACTATATTATGTAAAGAGTATTCTCGACAAAATGGGCTGGGGCATAAAGGTTAATAGTGTGGAAGGAAAAGGCTCGGTATTCACCATTAAATTCAGCAAAGATGAGCAATAAGATACTGTTTGTGGAAGATGAGGAAGACTTGACGCTGATTGTTGCCGACACTCTGCGCGGGCAAGGCTATGACGTTATCACGGCTGCCAATGGCATTCGAGGGCTTGAGAAATTCAAATCCGAAGGTGCCGATATTGTGGTGGCTGATGTAATGATGCCCAAAATGGATGGGTTCACAATGGCAAAGGAGATAAGGAAATTGTCTCCGACAGTGCCATTGCTTTTCCTCACTGCAAAAAGCACAATAGATGATGTGGAACAGGGTTTTGAAATTGGAGCCAACGACTATCTTAAAAAGCCTTTTGAACTCCGCGAACTGATAGTGCGGATTAAGGCACTATTACGAAGATACGGAGACAACCGCACCGAGGACATCCGGTTTGCAATTGGGTCATACACTTTTAACGTAACAACACAGACACTGTCGTTTGGCGACAAAGAAACAGAACTGTCTCACTTTGAAGCCAAAATACTTGAGCGGCTGGCAATCAATATCGGCAAGACTGTCGACGCTTCGGAACTGATGATTGCCGTATGGCAGCGCGATGAGTCAAGCAACCGCAACTCCCTGCATGGCTACATCCACAAACTCCGCCGTGCCCTACGTCACGATCCCTCAATCTCCATCATCAATCAACGTGGCTTCGGCTATATGCTCATAATCCGCAGCTGACAATCCACTCCTTCTACACAACCCGTCTTTGCGAAGAGAAACAAAGTCCGGTCAGCGACCTCAATTCCATAAGCAAAAAGAAAAAATAGGTATATCTTTATCGGCATCGAAATATGTCAACCAGGAGAAATGGAGTCTCTTACCCATTGAATCCGGTAAGTTTTTTGACAAAGGGGTGGCGAAAATAAGCAGGGTACATCCCTCCAACCCAAAGGATGCCAATTAGAGGTTGCCGAGATGGATGTTCAGGATAAGCCTTTGATAGAACATGAAGTTGTCTTTGGCGAAGTTGAAATTCAGTTGAGCCTGAAGGTCGATGTTCTTGTTTCTGTAGACGTGGGCGTATATGTCCGTACGATTGTAGAAATCCGATTGATAGTAGGATTCTCCCTGATATAAGAGAGTGCCGAATTGGGAATAGAGTGGAAAGAGCTTGCCTCCTGCATAAAGAGAATTATGCAAGCCCAGCCATTTCCATTCAAACACGGCGTCCACCCACAGCCCGGCGGGCGTCTTCCATCCATCGTATTCGCGGTAGCGTTCAACCGTCACAAGCGCCCCTGCTTTCACCACAAGGCTATCCAATACAGTCTTGTGGCTGAAATCCAAACCGACATAGGGATTGACAAGGAAATTGTCGACGATGGCCTGACTCTCGTCGGCATGACGGGTCTTTGCAAAGTGGTTCATCATCAAATGTCCTCCCAACAACAAGGATTTGGCCTTCGGTTGCCACTCGCCATGAAACACTATATTGAAAGCCTCTCGTCGTGTCTCAGTCTGCATAGCCCTCCAATCGATGTAGGCATCGAAAAAACCGTTTCGATTTTCATATTGCACAAGCGCGCCACGGATGTTGCGTTGGAAATACGCCAACGAATCGCACCACATGAAGCTGGGCAAAGGCTCACGGAGCTGCGTACGCGGGAACATTCCCATGGAGAACTTCCATTTTTCTGACACATGACGGTAGTAGAGAGTAGGCATCACCTTGCCGTCCTTCACTCCGTTCTCCAATGGCTGGTTCCATACGACTCCGCCTGCGATGCGGTCCTTAGGACTGAAGCGCATCCCAATCTCAGGAGCGAGAGTCGTAAAGAAAAATGTTTTGTCTTCATACATTTTGTCGTCGCCCTCCCTGTTGTCGAAAACGGAGCCGAAGTCTATGCTCCAAGTCGGCTCTATGGAATTTGCAATTAAGCAATGCGACAGAAGGATTATCAGCACGAATATTCCGCGAAAATTGGGATGTCTCATTTTTGATTAAAATTGAATATCGTCGAAAAGTTGATGCCGGATATATTTGATTGACAAACCGATGGCTTCAAAGAAGGGATTGCTGGTTCTTATATTCCCCCGGCAAGGGCACTACAAAATTACAAAATAATAGCGTAAGATTTGCATATACGAGAAAAAGTTTGTAATTTTGCACCGCAAACGAGGGGAAACCCAAGGATGCGACCCTCGCGGAAATACGTCCGCAAAAAAAATGTCCAGGTGGCGGAATTGGTAGACGCGCTACTTTGAGGGGGTAGTGGCCGTTTGGCTGTGTGAGTTCGAGTCTCATCTTGGACACCCGACCGTAAGCTTTTGCTTGCGGTCTTTTTTTATATCCCTATTCCAATCTTTCGCGCTTTTGATTTGTTATATCTTGTAGATACGGCTTTTCATTGCTTTTATTGGATGCTTGGGTTATTACTCTGCATTCTATTCCAACCGTATCACGACACATCTTGACAGTGTTGCCAAAAAAACAAACACACCAAATTCCATTATCCCTATAGCTATGGACATTAATAGACCTAAGATTATTTCACGGACGGCAAAAGCCGACTACCTTTTCAAGAAGGGGGGAATATATTCCATCCTCCACTTGATAATATTGGCGTTGTCGGTCTTTCTCGTGACATGCATATCGATTGACACTTTCAAAAACGAGGCGTTCTATGAGCAACCGCAATTCATGAAAGTGCAATTATGGATATGCGTCGTCTTTCTTGCCGATTTTTTCATCGAGTTTTTCATATCTCCCAATAAGAAAAGCTATCTCGCGCATAGGTTTATTTTCTTTATCGTCTCGATACCCTACAATTCCATCATAGCCCACTATGACTGGAACTTCTCCCCTATGCTGACCTATTGCCTCCGCTATATCCCTTTGATAAGAGGAGGATATGCGTTGTCGATCGTTGTCAGCTGGTTTACCTACAGTAAGGCCACCGGACTATTCATATCCTATCTCACGACGCTGCTCTTCACCATCTATTTCTCCTCGCTTGCCTTCTTCTTGTTTGAGCATGGACAGAATCCACTGGTAAAAAATTATTACGACGCCTTATGGTGGGCCGCGATGGACGCCACTACCGTCGGCTCCAACATTATCGCGGTCACGCCTGTCGGGAGAATTCTTTCTGTCGTGCTCGCCGCTATCGGAATGATGATGTTCCCTATATTCACGGTCTACATCACCAACATCCTGACCCGTCATCATCAGGAGGGCACAAGCCTGTCGTCGCAAAACTTCATAACACCCTATTCCGATCCCGATAAAAACGACAACCGGTCGGGGAATCCTGCAACTGAAAACAACTAAGTAATTTTTCAAAAAAACGACTTGAAAAATTTATTTTTACGATTATCAAACTTGGAAAATAAGATTAATAAAAAATCATCAAATATAAAAAAGCCATGGCATTCGACAAAGTATTTATAGCACAGTCCACGAAAGAATTTCCACGGACCGTAGCGAGAGGCGTAGGCCAAGTAATGTTTCAAGACAACATGTGGACAGGGATTTTTTTCCTTGCCGGAATTTTTTGGGGCGCATATGAAGAAGGGTTCCCACTCGTGGCATGGGGTGCGCTCGTCGGAGTCATCATCTCTACCCTGACGGGCTATATCCTTAGGCTTCCCGACCAACACGGGGCTAACGGTCTTTGGGGTTTCAACGGAGTGCTGGTAGGCTGCGCGTTCCCTACATTTCTTGCCAACACGGTGTGGATGTGGATTGCTATGGTCATTTGTTCGGCATTGACCACTGTGGCACGCTCCGGGATGGACAACATTCTGGGGAGGTGGAAAATGTCATCCTTCACATTTCCTTTCGTATTTTGCACGTGGGTTTTCCTTCTGTCGGCACGATTATTCCAGGGTTTTCCCGCCGTCAACATGGGCACTCCGGAGTTTGCACACGGCGACACCGGAACGCTTATCCTCGGGTTTGGCCATATCATCGAATATTGGTTGAGAGGATTGGCACAGGTCTTCCTTATCAACTCCTGGGTGACGGGCATCTTCTTCCTTTTGGGTCTGCTTGCAAGCAACTGGCGGGCTGCTATGTGGGGAGCGATCGGTTCGGCAATATCCCTTCTGGTGGCCATCGTTTGGCAAGGTCCCGGAGAGGATATCGCCAATGGTCTTTACGGTTTCTCCGGAGTATTGACCGCAATAGCCCTGGGAGCTACCTATTGCAACAATTCATGGAGAGCAGGACTCTGGGCAATCTTCGGAACCATCGCCACAGTCTTTATCCAGGCAGCGATGAACGCGTTTTTCGCCCCGATGGGACTGCCTACTCTGACCGGCCCCTTCTGCGTGGCTACCTGGATCTTCCTCTTCCCGGCCTACAGGTTCTTGCAGCCCGATAAAAAATAAACGGATATAAAGTCATCTATGGAAAACACTATAAACAATGTCCCACTTTCGTGGCGCCACATAAAAATCGTGGCGATAGCATCTCTCGGGCAACTGATAGGCACGGGGCTCGCCACGCTTGTGTCGGTCATCATCCCGCTCTACCAGCTGACGGCGCATCCGGAGCTATCCTCCGGCATGCAGGGTCTGGTCGGGGCCATGGACCTGCTTGGAATTGTGGTGGGATCCGTCGTCATCGGCAAGCTCTCCGACCAATATGGCTATCTCCTATTTTTCAGGCTGTGCCCTATTTTGGTATGTGCCGCCTCATTCGTTGCTTTGTTTTTCCCATCCATATCGGTGTTGATAGTATGCCTATTCATCATGGGCGTTGGAATAGGAGGAGAATACAGTCTTGATTCCGATTATATTTCATCGTTGATGCCCGACAAGTGGAAATCTGTCATGGTGGGGGTAGCCAAGGCCGCGAGCGCATTGGGGAATATCGGAGTGGCAGGCGCATGCTTCCTGATTGTAAGCCATTGGACAAATCCGGATCTTTGGCCCCGGCTGCTTTGGATCATCATTGCGATATCGGGGTTGATGATTGTGCTTAGGATAAGATTCTGGGAAAGTCCCAAATGGCTCGCCTCCCATGGCCGCAACAAACAGGCGGCCATGGCCGTGGAAAAATTCCTTGGTGACGAAGTCGGCTTGTCTTCCGAAGGCAAGTCAGCCGACACACCCAAGGCCGTAAGGGAATCTTGGGGCACGTTTATTGGGCACAACTGGAAGAAAGTGATTTTCACGGGAGTGCCCTGGGCTTGTGAAGGACTTGGAGTCTATGGTATCGGGGTGTTTCTTCCGATTCTGGTGATGGCCCTCGGCATAGAGCATGTCGCATCCGAAGGAGCCACAATCTCCCATGTGGCCAACTCAGTGGAGATCACGCTTTGGATCTCCTGCATCATCTTGCCGGGTTTCGTACTTGGTTTGCTGCTGCTCAACAAGGTTGATGGAGTGAGGATGCAGATTCTCGGTTTTATAATGAGCGCACTTTGCCTGTCGCTTCTTCTCGCGTCATATTATCTCCATTGGGACAAATGGATTTCGATCGGGGCGTTCATGGGCTTCGAGCTGTTTTTGAACATGGGGCCTCACCTGATGACCTATATCCTCCCCTCCAAGGTCTATCCGGAGCAGATAAGGGGACAGGGATCCGGTATGGCCGCGTCGATAGGGAAAGTAGGAGCGGTGTTGGGAGTATTCTTCATCCCCATTTTGCTCAAAAGCGGCGGCACGGACAGCGTTTTGATCGTCTCCATCATCGTGATGCTCGTAGGCGGCCTCGTCACCTGGATATTCAAGTCACGCCGGCAGGTGGGTCAATAAGGCGCGATAATAATAAGGCCATATCCGAATTCGGATATGGCCTTATTATTATCGCGCCTTTCAAGCGTCGAGCCTATACGTTGGGCAAAATTTACTTCACCTTGTTGACGATGGCTTTGAAAGCCTCGGGATTGTTCATGGCGAGGTCGGCGAGGACCTTGCGGTTGATCTCGATTCCGGCTTTGTGGATGAGACCCATAAGCTTCGAGTAGGAAAGGTCTTCCATGCGGGCAGCAGCGTTGATACGCTGGATCCAGAGAGCGCGGAAATCGCGCTTTTTCTGCTTGCGGTCGTGGTAGGCGTAGGTCAGACCCTTCTCCCAGGTGTTCTTCGCTACGGTCCAGACATTGCGACGGCTTCCGTAGTAACCGCGGGTGAGCTTTAGTATTTTCTTTCTTTTAGCCCTTGAGGCAACGTGGTTTACTGATCTTGGCATTTTTGTTCAGTTTTTGAATGTGAGCGGCAGTAAAAATTATGCTCTTGCGGAGCTGCACATTCGGTTAATAAAATGAATGATAAAAATGATTTAAAGAAATTTATCTATGCTTAGTCCTTATGGAGGAAGCAGCTCGATTTAGCGAAGATTGAGGAGCTCTTTCACCTGTCTCATGTTGGCTGAGTCAACAAGACCGGTGTGGTCGAGGTTTCTCTTACGCTTTTTCGACTTCTTCGTCAGGATGTGGCTGTGATAAGCGTGTTTTCTTTTAATCTTCCCTGTGCCGGTGAGCGCGAAACGCTTCTTAGACGCGGCATTGGTTTTTACCTTTGGCATTTTGTAAAAATTTAGTTGTTTTAAAATTCACCTCGGCACGAAATGCCTACGGTCTCTGTCAATTTTTATTCTTCGCCCTCTTGAACATCATTCCCCGGGGGCTGGGTTTTCTTCAGATTTGATATCCTCCTTAGCCTCTGCGGCCTTGGGGGCTTTTCCCTCTTTCGGCTCCTTCTCCTTCTTTGGAGGAGCAACTTTCAGAGGGGAAATCATTATAATCATGCGCTTCCCTTCAAGCACGGGCATCATCTCGACCTTGCCGTATTCCTCCAGATCATTAGCGAAACGGAGAAGGAGCACTTCCCCTTGCTCTTTGAAGAGGATGGAACGACCTCTGAAGAAAACATAAGCTTTCACCTTCGAACCTTCCTTCAGGAAGCCAATCGCGTGCTTGAGCTTGAAGTTGTAGTCATGGTCGTCGGTCTGCGGACCGAATCTAATCTCCTTGACCACGACCTTAGCGGCTTTCTGCTTCTGCTCCTTCTGTCTTTTCTTCTGCTGATAGAGGAATTTCTGATAGTCGAGAATCCTACACACCGGCGGCTCTGCATTGGGAGAGATCTCAATAAGGTCGAGCTCCATTTTTTCGGCAATGCGTAGGGCTTTATCAATAGGATAAATTCCCTGCTCCACATTGTCGCCAACCAGTCGCACTTCACGTGCACGGATGTGTTCGTTTGTCACGTAGGGGTCCTTGCTGTTGCGGTCATTGCCTCTGCGTCCTTTCGCGGACTGAGGGACATTTCCGGTGCCGGCCGGTCGCGGAGGACGCGGGGCGGCAGGACGGCGCGGACCTGAAAATTGTGGTTTTTTCTCCATTCAGTTTTTGCTTGTCTTGCTTGGGCAGCTTTTATTTTTTTATGTTATTTGATCATCGAATCCACTTCTGCATTCAATTCGGCTGCAAAGTTAGTGATTTTCATCTTACCTTTATCACCTTCGCCCTGTTTTCTTACAGAAACTTCATCATTTTCTGCCTCTTTTTCGCCAACGATGAGCAAATAAGGCACTTTATTCAGCTCGTTATCCCTAATTTTCTTACCGATCTTCTCATTTCGGTCGTCGACGATGGCGCGGACGTCATGCTTGTCGAGCTCGGCCTGCACCTTGCGTGCATAGTCGTTGAATTTCTCGCTAATCGGAAGAATGGCCACCTGCTCCGGGATTAGCCAAAGGGGCAGTTTTCCGGCGGTATGCTCCAGAAGAACGGCAACGAAGCGTTCCATAGATCCGAACGGCGCACGGTGGATCATCACGGGACGGTGTTTCTGGTTGTCGCTACCGGTGTATTCCAGACCGAAACGCTCGGGGAGGTTGTAATCGACCTGAATCGTACCGAGCTGCCAACGGCGTCCGATTGCATCTTTCACCATGAAGTCGAGCTTAGGACCGTAGAAAGCAGCTTCGCCCTCCACTTGCTTTGCTTTCAGACCTTTCTCAGCACAAGCCTCTATGATTGCGTTCTCAGCGAGATGCCAATTCTCGTCGGAGCCGATATATTTCTCCTTATTATTGGGATCGCGGAGTGAAATCTGAGCCTCGAAGTTTTGGAAATCAAGGGCCTTGAAGATATAAAGGATAATATCCATGACCTTCAGGAACTCGCCCTTGATCTGGTCGGCGGCACAGAAGATGTGGGCGTCGTCCTGTGTAAATCCCCTGACCCTGGTCAGGCCGTGGAGCTCGCCGCTCTGTTCGTATCGATAAACGGTGCCGAATTCGGCAAGCCGCAGAGGCAGCTCCCTGTAACTACGTGGGCTGGATTTATAGATTTCGCAGTGGTGGGGGCAGTTCATAGGTTTGAGCATGTATTCCTCACCCTCTTCGGGAGTGTGGATAGGCTGGAAAGAATCCTTGCCGTACTTAGCCCAGTGTCCCGAGGTGACGTAGAGAGCCTTGTTGCCGATATGGGGAGTGATTACCTGGAGGTAGCCATATTGTTTTTGGATTTTTCTCAGGAACTGCTCCAGACGGTCGCGCAAAGCAGCGCCCTTAGGAAGCCATAGAGGCAAACCCTGACCAACGGTGGAAGAGAACGTGAATAGCCCCATCTCTTTCCCGAGCTTACGGTGGTCGCGCTTCTTAGCTTCCTCAAGAAGAGTGAGGTATTCATCGAGCATCTTTTTCTTTGGGAAAGTGATGCCGTATACTCTGACGAGCTGTCCTCTCTTTTCGTCACCGCGCCAATAAGCGCCGGCAAGGGAAAGGACTTTGACAGCCTTGATGGGAGCGGTGTTGGGAATGTGAGGGCCACGGCAGAGGTCGGTGAAGTTGCCTTGAGTGTAGGTAGTGATGTGTCCGTCCTCAAGTTCGCTGATAAGCTCGCATTTGTAGGTTTCTCCCCTATCTCCGAACATTTTGAGCGCATCTGCTTTTGAGATGTCGGAGCGAACGATGTCTTCTTTTTTGGCAACGAGCTCCATCATCTTTTTCTCGATCTTGGGGAAATCTTCAGAGGTTATCTTATTTTCTCCGGGATCGATATCATAGTAGAAACCGTTTTCAATAGCGGGGCCGATGCCGAATTTCACTCCGGGATAAAGTTCCTGAAGAGCCTCGGCAAGGAGGTGGGCAGATGAATGCCAGAAGGCATGTTTGCCCTCTTCGTCTTCCCATTTAAAAAGCTCTATCGCGGCATCCTGACCGATTGGGCGAGAAATGTCCCAGTCCTCGCCATTGATTTTAGCGGCAAGGACATCAGCTGCAAACCGCGGGCTGATGCTTTCGGCAATCTGAAGGGGAGTCACTCCGGATTCAAATTGCTTTACACTTCCATCTGGAAAAGTTATATTTATCATATGTCGGTTGATGTTTTGTCGGTATAAGCTCGCAAAAATTACGCCCTGAGAATCATGCATATGCCTCGTTGCAGGACGCTCGCGGCAACAATTCGCGCAAAGTTACAAAAATTTTCCCATATAACAGCAAACCTCGTGCCATATTTTTGGAAATTAGGGATATTATTGCCACCAATTGGGCTAAGCGCGGACAGAAGCGGCAAGCAGGCATGGGAGACACCTTCGACAAACCTGCCGGCGCGAAGGGTCTGAACGCCGACCCGTAGGATCAAACCACGAAAAACACGTGATTTTAAAAATTTATAAACCACTAATTTTCAAGTTAATATTAAAACTACAAAGCTTTGGTATGGGCTCGGCCGGAAGGTAGGCGCAGGCCGGAGGCCATGCGCTCCATGTTGAACGCGGCGCGGACTCAGCTTGGACTTGGGCCGGACAGTAGTAGGCCGCAGGCTCGGAGGCCTGCTCCCCATGCTGGACTAAGCGCAGACAAAAAAAGGGCCATGCAAACTGTTGTCGGTCAGATTGCATGGCCCTTTTCTTTGGGTTTCTTTTATAACTACGGCCTACCGTAGTTATAGCCATCCGTGGAAGTGCCGCCTGATCGTTATGACGGCTAACAGCGTTTTTTTGGATTCATGATGCATGATTCATGATGCATGATTGGAGTAAGCTCGGACTTGATTGGACAGTTGGGATAAGTATGGACATACAGTCATATAATCATTTTTTTTGATTCTTATTTTCTCACGTATCAACTGACTCGGTTGGGCTCGGCTCGGTCGGGAGCGGCAATTCTTGCCGCGCACTGAACCGCCCTACGGTGCGAGCTTATTGAGCGCGGACTCGGTTAGACTGAGCGCGGACGGTAGTAGGCCGCAGGCTCGGAGGCCTGCTCCCCATATTGGACTCGGTCGGACAGTAGGTGCAGGCCTGAGGACATGTCCTCAGGCCTGCGCAATTTTAGGAAAACTTTATACACAATAAGGGGTAGGGATTGCGTTTTTAATTTTGGCACTGTTGCCAAAATTAAAATCTTTGGATATGAAGTTTACTGAACTTAAAGGATATCTGCTTGCGGCCATTGCCGCTGCCGCTTATGGCACGAACCCGGCCTTTGCCATACCCCTCTATGAGCAGGGAATGAATCCTAATTCGGTGTTGCTGTTCAGATATATGATGGGGGTTCCTCTTCTTGCCATTGTGATGGCGGCGAGGAGGGTGACGTTCAGTCTTTCAAAGGAGGAAGTGGGGTTGACAGCTATTTTAGGAGTGCTTATGGCTCTTTCGTCGCTCGCCCTGTTCGAGAGCTATAAATATATGAACTCAGGGATAGCATCTACCCTCCTTTTCGTCTACCCTATCATGGTAGCGGTGATGATGATTTTCTTTTTCCACGAGAAATTCAAGCTGACAGTGGCGCTATGCCTTCTCATCATGAGCGGTGGTCTCGCCCTGCTTATGAAGCCACCGGGAGGGGAATCCCTAAGTTCATTCGGGTGCTTGCTCGTGATGGTTTCAGCCCTCACATACGCGCTCTACATCGTCTTTGTCAACGTCTCAAAAGTGGTCAAAGGGATTCCGACCACTAAACTCCTTTTCTATGTGTTGCTTTGGGGATGCGCGGTCTATCTTGCAATGATTCCCATGGGACACGAGCTCACACTTCCCGCAACAGGCAACGGATGGATAAATCTCACGGCCTTGGCCATCATCCCCACGGTGCTATCTCTTGCGTGCACCACGAGAGC
This sequence comes from Muribaculaceae bacterium, assembly GCA_009775375.1. Classification (GTDB taxonomy): domain Bacteria; phylum Bacteroidota; class Bacteroidia; order Bacteroidales; family Muribaculaceae; genus Lepagella. The sequence goes on from VSPO01000041.1 coordinate 11,677, forward strand.
CATCCAGTTAATTGGCTCTACGCCCACCGCCATTCTTGGTGCGCTGGAACCTGTCTCCGCCGTCATCCTTAGCGTCACGGTATTAGGGCAGGCCATTACCACCCGCGACCTACTTGGCGGCCTGCTCATCCTCCTTGCCACGACCATCGTCATAGCCGACAAATCCGTGGACCATCTTATTCTCCACGTCCGCAAAATGTTCCCCCGCCACCACCGCTGACGGAATTGACTATTTCCCAAATAACCCACATATCAACCATCTGGGGAAAATGCCACTAAGGCCTTGCGATACGTATCGCAAGGCCTTAGTGGCATTTCCCCAATTAAGCAGGATTTTTTTGATTTCCAGGGGGGGATTATTTGAAGCGGCGGCCCATCTGGGCTTTGGCTTGCTTTAGCTGGCCCATCATTTTCATGGGATTCTTCATGTTGGAGGCGGATCGCATCATCTTGCGAGTGTCGTCGAATTGCTTGATGAATTTGTTGACTGACTGCAGCGATGTGCCGGAGCCTTTGGCTATGCGCTGACGGCGGCTTGCATTGAGAATCTCGGGGTTGTGACGCTCATAGGGGGTCATTGAGTTGATGATGGCCTCTATGGAATCGAATGCTTTGTCGTCGATGTCGATATCCTTGATCACTTTGCCAAGACCGGGAATCATGGATGCGAGATCCTTGATATTTCCCATTTTCTTTATCTGATGAACCTGATTGAGGAAGTCTTCGAAATCAAATTTGTTTCTCTTTATTTTCTCCTGCAGACGTTCAGCCTCTTTTTGGTCGTAGAGCTCTTGAGCACGCTTTGCGAGCTCTACTATGTCGCCCATGCCGAGGATACGGCTTGCCATGCCCTCCGGATTGAATTCCTGAATATCTTCAAGCTTCTCCCCCGTGCCTATATATTTGATAGGCTTTTCCACTACAGAACGGATGGAGAGCGCAGCACCGCCACGGGTGTCGCCATCGAGTTTCGTCAGCACGACTCCGTCGAAGTCGAGACGCTGGTTGAACTCGCGGGCAGTGTTCACGGCATCCTGACCGGTCATGGAATCGACCACGAACAAGGTCTCCTGCGGACGGACAGCCTTCTTGATGGCTTCGATTTCGTTCATCATATCCTCATCGACGGCAAGGCGTCCGGCCGTATCGATAACGACGAGATCCTGATGGTTGCGCTTAGCTTCGGCAATACCGTTGAGGGCAATCTCCACGGGGTTCTTGTTACCCTCCTCAGTGTAGACAGGCACTTCAATGCTCTCTCCGAGCACTTTCAGCTGCTCGATAGCAGCGGGGCGATATACGTCGGCAGCGATAAGCAGAGGGCGTTTTCCCTTGGAGGATTTCAGCTTCTTGGCAAGCTTTCCGGAGAACGTGGTCTTACCGGAACCTTGAAGACCTGACATAAGAATGACAGTGGGGTTGCCGGAAAGATTAAGGGGAGCTTCCTGCCCGCCCATGAGGGAAGCAAGCTCATCGTGGACAATCTTCACCATCAGCTCCTTCGGCTTCAGGGCATTGATTACGTTCTGGCCAAGAGCCTTCTGCTTGACAGTATCAGTAAAATTCTTTGCCACCTTATAATTGACGTCGGCATCGAGCAGGGCACGACGCACGTCCTTAAGGGTCTCGGCAATATTTATCTCAGTGATTCGACCTTCACCTTTGAGAATCTTGAAGGATCTCTCAAGGCGGTCGGATAAATTCTTAAACATCTATTTCGGATTGAGAATTATGTGGGTGTGTCTGAAATCAACACACATTGTTCTAAAATCTGATTACAGCCGGTTGGTGGCCGTGTCGGGGAAAATCACGGTAGGGGTGAACGCATCGGCCTCCTCGGGAGTCATATGGGCATATGCCATGATAATCACGATATCCCCGGGCTGCACCTTTCGCGCCGCCGCCCCGTTGAGGCATATGACGCCACTCCCCTCTTCGCCTGCAATGGTGTAGGTGTCGAAACGCTCGCCGTTGTTATTGTCGACGATGAAGACCCTCTCGCCCTCGCGGATGTTGGCAGCCTTAAGAAGGGCCTTGTCGATCGTGATGCTTCCGATATAATTAAGATTCGCCTCAGTGACAGTCACGCGGTGAATCTTCGATTTCATCATTTCTATAAGCATGGCTTCAATCTTTTGGAAGACGATAGGCAATATTGTCGATAAGGCGAACCTTTCCGCAATAGACCGTGATGCATCCGACAATCCAGGGAGATTCCTCCCATTCTTCAACGGCGGCGAGAGTTCGGGCGTCGACTATTTCGAAATATTCCACCTCCATCTCGTCGACGGCATTGATTTTCTCCACGACCATTGCATGGGTCTCCCTGACGGAATGCTCCTTGCTGAAAGCCACGCTTTCGGCAAGCGCGGCATGGATAGAGGGAGCGAGAGCCCTCTGAGCCGGAGACAAGAGCGCATTTCGGCTTGATAGGGCAAGGCCGTCGTTTGCCCTTTTAATTGGGCAAGCCACAATTTCGACCTTTATGCCTTCGGAAGCCACCATATTGCGGATTACGGCAATCTGCTGGAAATCCTTTTCTCCGAAATAGGCCCTGTCGGGCTCCACAAGCCGGAAAAGAAGACTGACAATCTGTGCCACCCCCTGGAAATGTCCCGGACGATATTTCCCTTCCATTACCTCGGCTGCCCGGCCGAGCTCAAAGATATGCCCGGGCTGAGCCGACGGGCCTCCGGGATAGATCTCCTCAACCGACGGAGCGAAGACCGCCGATGCACCGGCACCGGCCAAAAGACGGAAATCATCCTCCTCCTTGCGTGGATACGAGGCGAGATCATCCGGATTGTTGAACTGGGTGGGATTGACGAAGACGCTAACAATAACGACATCGTTACCGGCCACGGCTTTCTCGACGAGCGACAGATGCCCCTCATGGAGAGCCCCCATCGTGGGGACAAGGCCTATCGATGCCCCACGCCCCCTTTGAGTAGAGACGTATTGACGGACATCGTTGACTGTTCTAAGTATTATCATTACCCTTGGTTTCTTTGTCACGACGGCACACGCATAAGGATGCTTGAGCCGTCGCGGCTATGAAAAAAGTTTATTTGTCGAGTTTTGGTCTGCAAAATTAATGAATAATTCACAATCTCCCCAACCATAGGCATGAAAAAAGCCTCAATTGTCTTAAAGATGCTTAAAAATATCCATCGACAAGCGCATGAACACTTATATAAGCAAAAAAATTATTAACTTTGCGCGTTCTTTTCCCGACCTTGGCATCCAATCAAAGCCGAGACCGGAAGAATGGAAGACACCCGACAGCACATGCCGGACGAAATCAAGCAGCATGACAAACAACAACCGAATTCTATTCATCAGCCAGGAGATCGCACCCTATATCCCGTCGGGAGAAGCCGCCCAACTCGGACGCTCCCTTCCCCAAGACATGCAGGAACGAGGATATGAAGTCAGAACCTTTATGCCCCGCTTCGGCACAGTCAACGAGCGACGCAACCAGCTCCACGAAGTGATCAGGCTAAGCGGGATGAACATCATCATCGACGACAACGACCATCCCCTCATCATCAAGGTGGCATCGATGCAGCCATCCCGAATCCAGGTCTATTTCATCGACAACGACGATTATTTTCAGAAGCTTGACAGCGATATCGACCCCTCAGGCTCCAACCGGGCCGACAACGACGAAAGAGCCATTTTCTATGCAAGGGGCACGATAGAGACCGCCAGGAAGCTTAGATGGGATCCGAAAGTGATTTTCGTATCCGGATGGATGTCCGCGCTCAATCCTCTCTATATCAGAAAAATGTTTGGCGACGACCCATCTTTCAAGAATGCCAAGATCATCTACATGGTGACTCCGGAAAAGGTCGGCGGGCCGGTGGACGAAAGGATAATTGCCAAGCTTAAAGCAGAGGGATTTTCCACACGCGACTTGAAGAAATATGACTCGATAGAGCACGACACCGACCTTCTTCACAGAATGGCCATCGACTATTCTAACGCCGTCATCTTCAAAGATCCGGAGGCGTCGCAGGCACTGATCGACCATGTGAAAGAATCGGGAAAACCATTCATGACAGCCGACCAGATCACCGGCCCTGATTCATACTCGGATTTCATAAAATCCCTCTGAATTCATAAAGCGCGGCAGAACAAGCCCCACCCAAATTCATAACGAATACCCCAAATATCTATATGAAGCCTTCACGAATTTTCCTCCCTTTGGCCTCAATAATCGTCTCGGCAGGTTTCGTTTCCTGTGAAGACGATGTCAGCGGCATTGGAGGATCGATTTCCTCGGGCGAAGTCACCATCACAGTGGATTCGCTGAGCTACGACCTAAAGGCCGTGGCTGTGGAAAACAAAAAGTTCGACTCCAGGTCGGGCAACCTTATGCTCGGCAATATCGACGTGCCTGAATACGGCAAGCTCAAATGCTCATTCGTCACCCGCCTTATGTGCCTCTCATCCCTTCCAGAAAGGCTCGACACCATACCCATGGAGAGGATCGACTCGTGCAAATTCGTTTTCGGGTTCTACAGGGGTGGGCTAACGGGAGATTCCCTTGCCCCACAGCAGCTGGAGGTCTACAATCTCAGCAAACAGCTCCCCAACGACATCTCCAATGATTTCGATCCGGAAGGCTACTACAATCCAAGCGACCTTGTCGGCAGCAAAAACTATACTGTCACCAACCGCAATCTTTCCTCTGACAGCCTATTCAACATTGCCAACAAGAGTAGCTACAAGACAATCGGCATGTCGGTGCCGCTCGAACACGGCAAACGTCTTTTGAAGGCATATAAGGATACTCCCGAGACATTCCAATGGCCACAGACGTTCGCGCAGTATTTTCCGGGTCTTTATGTTGAGTCGTCGTTCGGGAAAGGCCTTATCGCCAACCTCGCAGGCATCAATTTCAACATCTACTACCACAACCTGGAGAAGACCACACAAGTGGAAGACGGCGACACGACAACCGTCATGAAACCATCGCCGGCAAGCGTCACGGTCCTGACCACGGCTCCCGAGGTCTTGAGCAGCAACAATATCTCATATGAGGTTTCCGACAAGATAAGGGAGATGATCGCCGAAGGGAAGACTATCATCACGACTCCCGGAGGATTCACAACGAGATTCACTTTCCCGGCCAAGAAGATTATCGAAGACTATAAGGACAAGGGACACAATCTTTCCATCATAAGCAACCTGACCATGAACGTTCCGGCAAAAGCGGTGGACAACGATTTCGGCCTGGGAGTGGCTCCCTACATGCTTATGATAAAGACATCCGAGATAGATGATTTCTTCAGCAAGGGCCGATTGCCCGACAATAAGACATCGTTTTCCTCAACCTACGACTACACCAATGGCCGCTATCGTTTCAACGCACTGAGGGAATACATACTCAACCTCATTAAGAAGGGCGAGATCGAAGACGACGATGTGGATTTCTCCTTCGTGCCGGTCTATATCGGATATGATAATGGGGGACAGAACGACACCCAGTCATTTGTCACCAAGTGTCTGCCATATACGTTCGCCCCGACAATGACGGAACTCGACACGAAGAATTCCACCATCATCTTCTCATTCTCCTCCCAGCTAATAGAATAATCAGAAGCTCACCAACGAATATCTCGACCCACCATGACTCTTCAGATAGCTTTATTCAGCCTCATCTCGTTCATCACAGGGGCCGACTCCATAGGCTCCGCCAAAAAGGCGGAGCTTCTGTTTGCAGGCGACGCCATGCAGCATCAGGCCCAGCTCGACAGGGCCAAAGAACTCGGCGAAGGCCGGGGATATGACTACTCCGACTGCTTCACGCTCATAGCCCCTACCGTCACGAAGGCCGATTACGCAGTATGCAATCTTGAGGTGCCGCTTGGCGGAGGTCCCGACTATACGGGCTATCCCTGCTTCAGCGCCCCCGACTCCTATGCGGAGGCCCTGCGCGACGCGGGATTCGACATGATGCTGACCGCCAACAATCATTGTCTCGACCGTCGCGACAAGGCAGCACGCCGCACGCTGAAGGCCCTTGACAGAATCGGGCTTGACCATATCGGCACGTATCATGACCGCGCGGACCGAGATACGCTCGTGCCCTTCATCAAGGATATCAACGGATTCAAAATCGGATTCCTCAACTACACGTATGGCACCAACGGCATTGCCCCACGCGAGGGCATGGAGGTGGCCCTGATTGACCGCGACAAGATGAAACAGGAGATATCCCTGACCAGAGATGCAGGAGCAGAGATAGTGGTGGTCAATATGCACTGGGGTATAGAATACGTGCTTTTGGAAAACGGGGTGCAGAGAAGCCTTGCCGATTTTCTCGTTGCCCAGGGCGTAGACCTTATAATAGGAGGCCATCCGCATGTCGTGCAGCCGATGAAGGTGGTGCGCAACGAAAAAGAGGGGAAAGACGTGCTGGTGGTCTACTCTCTCGGCAATCTTATATCCAACATGAAGACGGCCGACACCCGGGGAGGCGCACTCGTCAGGGCGACAATCGTGCGCGACAAAGACGGGAAAGCCAGATTCAGCCACGCAGACTATGATACTTTCTTCTCAGCAAAGCCAGCCGGAGGGAAGTCGAATTTCAAGGTGATTCCCTCATGGATGCCGGAAAAAATCCCCGCTGGCCAAAAGGGTCATTGGGAGATATTCGACAGAGGTGCCCAAAAGATATTCGATGCTCATAACGTCGGCGTTCCCCGCCGCCACAAACAATAATCCACATCCGATTCTCTGAGGAGAATCACATAACATAGAAAACGCAGAATGATACAGGTAAACAATCTGAGCATGCAGTTCGGGAAACGCACTCTCTTTTCCGACGTGAATCTCACCTTCACCCATGGGAATTGCTATGGAATCATCGGGGCCAACGGCGCCGGGAAATCCACGCTGATGAGAATCTTGTCGGGACAGCTTTCCCCGACCCACGGCACGGTCACATTCGGACCCGGCGAACGTCTTTCCGTACTCAGCCAGGACCACTTTGAGTTTGATGAATGCACCGTCATAGAGACCGTCTTGCGTGGCCACACCGTGCTATGGGACATCATGCAGGAAAAGGATGCCATCTACGCAAAACCTGAATTCACGGATGAAGACGGCATAAAGGCCGCCGAGCTTGAGGAGAAATTCGCCGAGCTTGAAGGCTGGAACGCGGAAAGCGATGCCGCCGCCCTCCTCAGCGGCCTCGGCATTAAGGAAGACCGCCACTATATGCTCATGAAAGACATGAGCGCCAACGAGAAGGTGCGTGTGCTTCTGGCAAAGGCACTATTCGGCAATCCCGACAACCTCCTTCTCGACGAGCCAACCAACGACCTCGACCTTGAGACCGTGTCATGGCTTGAAAACTACCTCGCCAATTTCGAGAACACGGTGCTCGTGGTCAGCCACGACCGCCACTTCCTTGACGCCGTCAGCACCCATACCCTCGACATCGACTATAACAAAATATCGCTCTTCGCGGGCAACTACAGCTTCTGGTACCAATCCTCGCAGCTTGCTCTCCGCCAGCAGCAGGCCGCCAATAAGAAAGCCGAGGAGAAACGTAAGGAACTCCTTGAATTCATCCAGCGATTCAGCGCCAACGTGGCAAAGAGCAAACAGACCACGAGCCGCAAGAAGATGCTTGAGAAACTCAACGTGGAGGAGATCCAGCCATCGTCACGCCGCTATCCGGGCATTATCTTCACCCCCAACAGAGAGGTGGGCAACAAGATTCTTGAGGTGAAAGGTCTTAAGGCATCAGTAGACGGGGAAGTGCTTTTCGACGACGTCAATTTCCAGATTGAGAAGGGCGACAAGGTGGCTTTCCTTAGCCGCGACCCAAGGGCCATGACAGCTCTGTTTGAGATTATCAATGGCAAACGCAAGGCTGACGCCGGAGATTACGACTGGGGACAGACAATCACCACGGCCTATCTCCCACTTGACAACAACAGCTTCTTCGAGACGAACCTGAACCTCGTGGACTGGCTTTGCCAATACAGCAACGACTCTTCAGAGATTTATCTCAAAGGCTTTCTCGGAAAAATGCTTTTCAGTGGAGAAGAGGTGTTGAAGAAAGCCAATGTGCTCTCCGGCGGAGAGAAAATAAGATGTATGATCGCCCGGATGATGCTGACCGACGCCAACACCCTCGTGCTTGACTCCCCGACCAACCATCTTGATCTCGAATCCATCCAGGCCTTCAACAACACTCTTCAGGCCTTCAAGGGAGTCATCCTTATGGCCAGCCACGACCATGAGTTCATACAGACCGTCTGCAACCGCATCATAGAGCTTACGCCAAACGGCATAATCGACAAGATGATGGATTATGACGACTACGTGACCGACGAAAAGGTGGCAGCAGCCCGCGAAAGGCTGTATCCGAAGGCTTGACAGCTTCCGAGAAATAGCTAATTTTGAGCAATCTTCCAAACCTTAATATTTTATTATATGGTAAAACATATCGTGACATTCAAATTCAAGGGCACGGCTGAAGAGCGTCAGGACGTGGCCCGCAGATTCATGGAAGCCCTCATCCAACTTCCAGATGAAATCGAAGAGCTTATCTCCATGGAGGTGGGCATCAATGAAAACCCCGCCGAAAGCTGGGACCTCGTGCTGACCGCAACGGCAGCGTCTCTTGACGACGTGGCAAAATATTCCGCTCATCCGGCCCATATGGCAGCCGTCAAGATTATCGCTCCCTACAAAGAGGAACGTGCCTGCGTTGACTACACTGCATAGCCAAGCGTCCTTATTTCAAATTTTCAAAGAGGCGGACACCGAAAAAATATTAGGTGTCCGCCTGCTTTTATATCGACTCGATTGTTTTAGGAGAGAGGGGTATGGATTTCCTCACCCCATTTCTAATCTTTATTCCGCTATGAGACACACTTGGATATATCTGCTGGCTCTCGCCACCATCCCATTTGCTTCCTGCCACGACGACAAGGAACAACCGGAAGCACCCATAGGAGAAAAAACCTATACCGCCTCCGAACTCGAACTGCTCTACAACGGCAACGCAATGCCAAGCAAAAGCGTCGCCATCTCACAGACAGGCAACAAGGCCCACGTCAGCGTCTTCTCCCTCTTTGACCTTTCCCAAATCGGGAACGGGATGACAGGTGAGGTGGCCGCTCCCGGAGCTATTCCGGGGTCGCCCAAGCTTGATTGAGACGTTACGTTGTCGGCAGTAGACGGGGAATGGCACTTCGAAGGGGATGGAGCCAACGATTTCTGCACCTATGCATATCAAGGATACGCCACCCCCGAGAAACTGAAACTGTTTCTCAACGACGTAGCCCTGAAATCGGGAGGAGTCAAACCGGAGATATGGCAACCGGCCCCGATTGATAAGGAGCCAGCGGGCGGCTACAAGTCGCTCCCTTTCTATATCGAATGGAAATATGACCCAATTCCAAACGTAGACATCAACCTCTCACCTTTTGTGGAAGCCCTGACGACGCTGCCCGTAATTCCCGTCTATGGCAACACGGCTTATATGTCGGTCAGCGAAGCCCTGAGTCTCGTTCTCCGCACCGTAGCTTTCCGCCCCGACGGCAATCTCATCTTTACATATGTCTCCACAGCTTTCGGAGCTGAGCAAATCGCACAGACTGAACCCAACCGTTTCCAATACGCCATTGACTCTCCGTCGACGGTAAGGCTCTATATCGACCCTATGTCGCTCGCAGGATTGATACTCACCAACACTTCCGGGGGAACGCCCTCATCTGATGTCGACCTGACAGACAAAGGACTGTTCCCGGCATCTTCAGGGTCAGCGTCAGGAAATCAGCAGACCTACACGGAAGCAGAAATTCTGAGAAAAGAGATAATGTCGGCAGCCCTCTCCTACTTCCTTCCACGCCTTGCCGAGGGGATTCCGATGGATTTCGCGATTGACGGCAATGGTCTTAAAGTATTCATCGACACAAAGATAGCGGTGGATCTCTTCAACAATATCATCATCCCTGTCTTGAAAGAGCAGAAATATGTGGAGGCAGTGGAGAAATACCTTGCGAGCCTTCCGACTCTCGCCCCTCTCCTTCCGCAGCTTCAAAAGGCCCTGGAGCTCATCCCAATAGCATTTGAGCGCACCAACACGCTCCGCCTCGGATTTTCTTTCGAGGAATATTCCGGGCAGTAATCATCAATAACCGCCATAAACAACCATCCCCGAAATTTCATGAAATTTCGGGGATGGTTGTTTATGGACGGGCATTTAGAAGATATGGCTCAGTCGAGGTAGGAACTTACCAAAGAGACAGCCTTATCAAAAGCGGCCTTTTGTCCGGGAACCGTGATGAATAGATGCACGGCCCCGGGAAATTCCACCCTACGAACATTCTTCAATTTGCCGGCAAACTCCGCTCCCTGATCACGCAGGATATCTCTTTCCGCTCCGACAAGCAGCATCGGAGGCAATTTTGAGAGTTGCGCGGGAGTGGCATCCACCGGAGACACCAAAGGGTCATTTTTGTTTCCCTTGGCAATATAAGCATCGCAAAAAGCCTCCATCAGTCTCTTGTCGAGACCATAGCCACGGCCATATTTTTTCCAAGACTTCGATTCCTTGTCTGCATAAGCCTTTACCACAGGATAAAGAAGCACCAGAGAATGAAGCCGCTGTCCGGCCGTTGCGTTTTTATTCATATACAGAGCCGTAGCAAGGGCAAGATTGCCACCGGAGCTATCGCCCCCTGCACTGACCATCCCGGCGGCGGAGCCCCATTTCTTAGCATGTGAAAACGCGTATTCCACGGCCGAGACACAATCCATCAGTCCGGCAGGAAACGGTTTTTCCGGAGCGAGAGAATAATCCACGGCAAGGACCATTACCTTTCCCGTGGCTGCAAGAGCGTCGCAAAAAGCCGCACAGCTCTCGATTCCGCCCCACGTCCAACCACCTCCATGGAAATATACCAACAAGGGCAACGGCTTCTTTGCTGCGGCCAGCGGACGATAAAGCCTCATTTTCAAACCTCTTGCCGATCCGTCGCCAATTATATCCTGCGCTTTGACGCTTTTCGAAACCACATGCGTCGCACGGCGGGAGTTGCGGATAGCAAGCAGCTCGGCGCCCTGTCCTCTTATTGCATGGAGCACAGCATCCGCCTGACGGTCCTGACGGCCGTCGGATACGGCATCGATAAAATCGTCGGCCTGACGGAGCATCTCCGCGCTCTCTTTTTTTGTCGGAAGGTCGTGGCCTGTCTGTTTTGAGGCGGCCGTGGCATAACCTATCACGCACAATGCCAACACAACACACAATCTAACTCTTTTCATATGCTCTGCTCCTCCTTCTCCATCAACTCCAATATCCTGAACTCCGATTCATCGATTTCGGCAATAACGGCCTCAATCCTTTTCCCGGCATCCGCCAAGGAGGAATGGTCGAGTTCTCCAGACGACATCTTCTCTTCTATTTCTTTTTTCTCCGCCTCAAGCGTCGAGACCTTTTCCGTCAGCTGCTCAAGCTCTCTTTTCTCCTTAAAGGTAAGGCGGGGCTTTCTCTCCCCTCCCTTTCGCTCCGTCTTCTCAGAGACCTTAGGCTGCGATACGGCCTCGGAGGCACGCAGCTCTTTCATCTCTTCCTGCACACAATGCCTATATGTGGAATAATCTCCTGGGAAGTCCTTTACGATTCCATTGCCCTTGAATACGAACAGATGATCGACTATCCTGTCGAGAAAGAAACGATCATGGCTGACCACAATCAGGCAACCCTTGAAAGCCGACAGATAATCCTCCAGCACTGTCAGGGTCAGAATATCGAGATCATTAGTGGGCTCGTCGAGAATCAGGAAATTAGGATTCCGCATGAGAACCGTGGCAAGGTAGAGCCTACGCCTTTCCCCACCACTGAGCTTGAAGACGAATTTCTGCTGTGTTTCGGGGGTGAAAAGAAACCTTGAAAGAAACTGCGAAGCTGTTATCGTGGTCTTTTCGTCGATTCTGACCACCTCCGCAATTTCCCTGACGGCGTCAATGACCTTTTTCTTCTCGTCGAAACCTGTCATCCCTTCCTGGCTATAGTAGCCCCATCTGACAGTCTCGCCGATGTCGAAACATCCGGAATCGGGCTTCTCCTCGCCAAGAAGAAGTTTTATGAATGTAGACTTGCCGGCACCGTTGTCGCCGACAATCCCCACCTTCTCATATCTGGCGAAATTGTAGCTCCAATTATCGAGAATCCTAATGTCGCCGAAAGATTTGCAGACATTTTTGGCCTCAAAAATCTTCGAGCCTATATATGAACCTCCGTTCCCGAGATTCAGTTCCCGGGAACGGAGATTAATCCTGCTCTTCTCCTCAAGCTGATGGAAATTGTCGATCCTGTATTTAGCCTTCGAGCCCCGTGCCTGAGGCTGACGGCGCATCCAGTCGAGCTCCGTGCGCAACAGGTTTTTCACCTTTGCGAGTTCAGCGCTCATAGCGTCGTATCTTTCCTGACGTTTCTCAAGATAATAGTCGTAGTTGCCATCGTAAGCGAATACGGATGAGCGGTCGATCTCGATTATCTTGTTGCAAACCTTGTCGAGGAAATAACGATCGTGGGTCACCATCAGCAGCGTGATACGCTGGCGCGAGAGGTAGTTTTCCAGCCATTCCACCATCTCGATGTCAAGATGGTTGGTTGGCTCGTCGAGAATCAGGAGGTCGGGTTCGGAAAGGAGCACTTTGGCAAGAGCCACTCTCTTAATCTGCCCTCCGGACATCGTCGACATCTTCTGGCCGAGGTCGGAGATACGGAACTGATACAGCATTTGCCTTGCGCGGTCGGCACATGAGAAATCATCCTCTCTTTGGGGATCGGGAGTGGCATAATCAAGAGCGGTCTCATCAGGCGAGAATGCGGGCAACTGGGGAAGATAACCCACCTTTAAATCATTTCTGAACACCACGTTTCCGCTGTCGTAATCCTCCACTCCCGCGATAATATTGAGGAATGTGGTTTTCCCTGCACCGTTGGCGGCGATAAGTCCGATTTTATCACCTTGATATATCCCCAGGGTGACATCTGAGAAAAGCAACCTGTCGCCAAACGATTTCGTCAACTTCTCTATCTGCAAATAGCTGATCATTCTCGATAAAAATTTACAGCATCAGCCGACAACAGCCACCACCTCGATTTCTACAAGCGCTTTCTTAGGCAATTCCTTCACCGCAAACGCAGCACGCGCGGGATAAACCTTGCTGAAATAGCTTGCATATACTTCATTCATATCCCCGAAAAGCGACATGTCGGCAAGGAAAACAGTGGTCTTCACCACATTGTCGAGCGAAGCGCCGGCTTCTTGAAGAATGGCTTTGACGTTTTCGATGCTTTGGGCAGTCTGCTCCTTAATCTCGGCAGGCATTGTGCCGTCGGCGGCATTGATGGGAAGTTGTCCCGACACGAAAATAAGGTTTCCGGCTTTCACGGCCTGGCTGTAGGGGCCTATCGCTCCCGGTGCATTCTTGGAATTGATCTCTTCTTTCATTGCTTTTTGCTGTTAAAATATGGTAGTTCAAAAAATATTTCGCCTTCTCTTTAAGATGGCTGGATTGGAGGCAAAATGGTGGAAACCAAATATCCTGACCCTATTCCATCGACAAAAAGAGGGGGAGAAATGCCGTAGAGGCACTACAAAATTAGTGAAAAAATCCCAATGTGTTGTAGGAGTCAGAAAAAATTATTAACTTTGCAGCGTGAAACGCGAAAGGGCGCAAGCCGAAGAGCGAATCATCCTGCCGCAATAGCTCAGTTGGTAGAGCATTTCATTCGTAACGAAAAGGTCGTGGGTTCGAGTCCCACTCGCGGCTCCTGAATTAAAAGGCTGATAATCCAATGGATTATCAGCCTCTTAATTTTTAACGTTTTCAAGAAATTTATCCAGTTTCAACAGAAATTCTTATTTGGACTCCCGGGAAGCTCTCTTGTCGAGAACTTTCCGGGAGTCTTCGCAAATCTAAAATTTGAAATTTGATTTCATATTTATTAATTTAATGGCAATTTATTTGC
>VSPO01000042.1 GCA_009775375.1 Muribaculaceae bacterium
TTCATTATGCCTTTCTGCCTCTGTCGTGGGATGTTAGAAGGCTAAAATTTTTATCTCTAATGTGCTCTAACCAACTGAGCTACTGAAGCAGTCTTTTTGTTTTGCGCTTCAAGATGGGCTTGAACCAACGACCCCCTGATTAACAGTCAGGTGCTCTAACCAACTGAGCTATTGAAGCAGTTTTGTGAGATTTTCCGGCTTTCTTTGAGCAGGTGTCTCTCTCAATTGCGGTGCAAAGTTAGTAAGTTTTAACGAACCGTGCAAGTGTTTTGGGGAATTTTTTTTGACAAAAATTGAAGACGAAAATTTATATTGTTGGGATTTAATAGAATACGGTATAATTTTTTTTGATTATTTTTCTCGATTTCTTTTCCACTAAGGAGTCAATCTATAAAAAAACGCTTTGCGAGTTTGCTGGTCGGAGGATTTTTAGTAATTTTGTTTATTGTTAAATCAAATGAAAAACCCGTCATGACAGTAACAGACAGATTTCTTAGCTTCGTAGCGTTCGACACGCAAAGCGATGAGCTTACAAATATGACTCCCTCCACGCCCGGGCAGATGGTCTTCGCGCGCTATCTTCGTGATGAACTCGAAAAAATGGGGCTTGAGGAGATATCTCTTGATGACAATGGCTATCTCATGGCCACGCTTCCGGCAAATTGCGATACTGATGCACCGGTCGTGGGCTTCATATCCCATCTCGACACGTCGCCAGACATGAGTGGCAAGCACGTGCGCCCGCGCATAGTAAGGAATTACGACGGTGGCGTCATTACCCTCAACGAGGAGCAGGGAATCCGGCTTGACCCCGCAGAATTTCCAGAACTCAACAATTATCTCGGCCAGGACCTTATAGTGACCGACGGGACTACGCTTCTTGGAGCCGACGACAAGGCCGGCATAGCTGAGATAATCTCGGCCGTGGAATACCTCCGGAATCATCCCGAGATAAAGCATGGCAAAATCAGGATTGCTTTCAATCCCGACGAGGAGATAGGGCAGGGCGCCCATAAATTCGACGTGGGATTGTTTGGCGCTGACTTCGCCTATACGATGGATGGCGGTGCGGTCGGCGAGCTTGAATATGAGAATTTCAACGCTGCGAGCGCGAAAGTCGTCATAAAAGGGCGAAATGTCCATCCCGGTAACGCCAAACACAAGATGATAAATTCCATCCGCGTGGCTACTCAATTCATCATGATGCTTCCAAGATGGGAGACTCCTGAACACACCGAAGGTTATGAAGGATTCTATCATCTTGTCGGGATAGAGGGAAGTGTGGAGGAGACCGTGCTTACATACATCATCCGCGACCACGACCGCGCCCGCTTTGAGAGCCGCAAAAGGGAGATAGAGCATCTTGTCAGGAAGACCAACACGGAATATCCCGGCTGCGCCACCGTGGAAATCCGCGACCAATACTATAACATGCGCGAGAAAATAGAGCCGGTCATCCACATTGTGGAGGTGGCTGAGAAAGCCATGCGCGAGGCGGGCGTAGAGCCGAGAGTGCAACCCATCAGAGGCGGCACGGATGGAGCCCAGCTTTCGTTCAAGGGGCTTCCCTGTCCGAATATTTTCGCTGGAGGGGAGAATTTCCATGGTCGCTATGAATACGTGGCTATTTCGAGCATGGAGAAGGCCACGGCAGTGATTGTCAATATCTGTCGACTTGTGAACGAAAAACAATAGCCATCGTGGGCCGACCGAAATTAATTGTCATAACAGGGCCGACTGCCTCCGGGAAGTCGGCCCTTGCCGTCGAGACGGCAAGGCTTCTCGACACGCAAATAATATCTGCCGACAGTCGGCAGATCTATAAAGGCATTCCCATCGTGACGGCCGTGCCCACAGAGGAGGAGAGGCATGGGGTCAGGCATCATTTGCTTGAGATGCTTCCGCTTGAGGCCTACTATAGCGCGAGCTCATTCGAAAGCGATGCCATGGAGATACTTGGCCGTATTTATAAGGATAGGTCTGTCGCCGTGGTCTGCGGAGGGTCGATGATGTATGTGGATGCCCTTTGCAACGGAATTGACGACATCCCTACCGTCCCTGAGACTGTCAGGATGGCTTTGATGGAGGAATGGCGGAAGAGGGGCGACTCATGGCTGCTCTCGGAGCTTGAGCGTCTTGATCCTGCCCACTATGGCAAGGTCGACCTCATGAATATGAAAAGGGTGTTCCATGCTGTGGAGGTCACGTTGACTGCCGGGAAGCCCTACAGCTCGATGCTGACGGGGGAGCGGCGACATCGCGACTTCGACATTCTTAAGATATGTCTCGACGGGGAAAGAGCCGATCTGTTTGGCAGAATCAACCGTCGGGTGGAGAATATGGTAGAATCTGGCTTGGAAGAGGAGGCTCGTAGGGTCTACCCGATGAGGAGTCTTAATTCCCTCAATACGGTCGGACTGAAGGAGATGTTTGCATGGTTTGATGGCTCTCTTGGCCGCGAGGAGGCGATTGCCAGGATTCAGAAAAACACTCGCGTCTATGCCAAGAAACAGATGACTTGGTACAGACGCGATGAAAGCGTAGTCAGGCTCGACTTTTCGGTGTCGCCGGAGGCAAACGCCGGAAAGATTCTTTCGATGCTGGCTCAGAAATCATAGCCGAGGCAAAAGGTCCAGGCCTTGTTGTGGCCTCCGGCATGCGGGGCTTTCCATGCCTTCTGTCCTCCTGCGAGATAGTGCACGAGCAGGGAGTATTTTCGTTTGAATGTTACGCCCGTGCCTATTTTCAGCCCGAAGTCGAAGGGATTGCTTTTGGCAGTGGAGATGTTCAGCGTTTCATATATGTTTTCCTGAGGTTTGATCACCTGGATATTCTTGTTGCCGCTTGTTTTAAAAGTGTATTGGAGATACGGTCCTGCTTCAATGACCCATCTCAGGTCGCCTGAAAGATTGAAGCGTAACGAGGCCATGACCGGGATGGTGAAGTTATGCGTCCTGTAGTGCCCCATTTGCGTGAAGTCTTTTTTTTCTCCCTCTCCGTTCAGGTATTCTTGGGAATAGGAATAGTTGCCGCTTCTCGATTCGAAGAAGAATCCCGGCTGCAGGGCGAAGAAATCGCGCATGTTGAGATTGACCACGACTCCGGCGTCTATTCCGGTGCCCCAGCTGTTGGTGTTCCACGACCGGAAGAAGTCCTTGTTGAACGTGCGGTTGGAGGTGTTGAGCCCTATCCTTACGCCGATGTTGAATAGTTCGTCGGGCACTTCAGATGAAAGGAAGTCATTGGCTTTTGCGTTGCTGAAGAGGGAGAGGGCCATGAAGGCAAGGAATATTTTCAAAGGTTTCATAATTCGATGATGGGGGTTTAAATGTTGTAGGAATCAGTCGGTTTATTCGCCTTGTCCGAATCGGAATCGTGGAAGCCCGCATAAATCCTACGGCAAAATTAAGGAAAAAAGTTTGCAATTGAAATTTATTATCTAAATTTGCAAAGAATTTTGATAAAATTCTGCATCAGGCTGGTTTCTGTCTTGCTTTAACCTGCCAAAAAACTCAACACAGAAGATTAACCCGGTCCGGGGATGGGCAGAAAAAAATACCTTTGTCCGGCAAAAAAAACGAAACGAACGATGTCTCCACAATTCAGCAACAAGCTTATGACAAACATGAAGGATTATGTTGTCATCATATTCGGACTGATGCTTTATTCCATCGGTTTCACGGCCTTTATCCTTCCCCATCATATCGTGATAGGAGGCCTGAGCGGCGTCGGCACGCTGGTCTATTTTGCGTCATCGGGGATGATTCCAGTCGCCGTTACGCAATATGCAGCCAATCTGCTGCTGCTCTCGATTGCGTTCAAGGTGGTGGGTAAGACGTTTGTGGCGCGTACTATCTTCGGGGCCACAGTCATCTCCCTCTTCATCGGCATATTCGAGAATTTCTTCATGAGCCTCGACCATCCCATCATTGCCGACATGTCGATGAGCGCTATATTGGGAGGAATCCTGTGCGGTACGGGAATAGGCACGGTCTTCGTCCACAACGGCTCTTCCGGAGGCACCGACATTGTGGCGGCGATGGTGTCAAAGCTAAGCAACGTGAGCGTAGGCCGTACGATGATCTATACCGACATGCTTATCGTTCTTAGCTCGATATTTCTTCCGTTCGAAGGAACGTTTCAGGAGCGTCTCGACACGAGAGTGCCCCTGATAGTCTATGGTCTCGTCGTCACTTTCGTCATAGCCTACATGACCGACATGATCATCAACACCAACCGACAGGCCACTCAGTTTATAATCTTTTCCCATAAATGGAAAGAGATTGCCGATAGGGTAAACAAGGAGGCACAGCGAGGAGTGACCGTGCTCGACGGCACAGGCTGGTATTCCAAAAAGCCGGTGAAAATCCTTATGGTTTGGTGTCGCAAGATTGAGAGCGTGACGATATTCCGCATCGTGAAAAGCATTGATGAGAATGCTTTTATCACTCAAGGCAACGTCAATGGGGTCTATGGCAAAGGCTTCGACACTATGAAGGTAAAGCTTAAGAAGTCTCACAAATCGGAATCCGCTGCCGTCGCGGAGCCTGCCGTAATTGCGGAGCCTGCAAAGCAGGATGAATAGAATTACGGTCTTTCTGGCCTTGTCGTGAGATACGGCAAAATAAAAAAGAAACGACCCGGACTTTGGCGGAATAATCCGCCTCGGCCCGGGTCTCGAGTTATGTAAGCCGGAAATTTTCAGTTGTTGACATTATAGACCTCGGCAAGCATCTCCTTGATAGAGTCGCTGTTGTGAAGGTCGACGTTGCCGTGGGTCATTAGCAGCATCGCCACGGGCTCCTGCCCCGGGCTGTAGGGCGGCTGCACATAATTGAATTCCCGTCTCACCTTGAAGCCGTTTTGCTCATAGAATTTTATGCGGCGTTTGGCTTCGTCGGTCTCGGGATGCTCCACTTCGATGAGCACGTCTTTGCTGACCTCCTTGAAAAGATGGTTGAGCATCAGTGCGCCGATTCTTTTCCCTCTGTGTTCAGGCTGCACGGCGAAATGCTCCACGTAGGTATATCCGAGGAAAGTCCAGTAAGAAAGAAACGCGAGGAAAAGGTCGCCGTCCTTGGCGGCGAAAGCGTGGAATTTGCCCCCCTTCATCTTTATGAAATTGGCGAGGTGTTCCTCATCTTCGTATATTCTCCGTTCGTTGTCGGGAAACGAATCGTTGTAGAGTTTTAAGAACGATGGATAGTCTTCCATCTTAAGATTGACGAATTCCATATATATGTTTTTTAATAGTTTTAATCAGTTGATATGATAAATCTTTATTTCTGGGATGTCAGAGCTTCTCCTTCATCCGGCGATAGACGAAAGTTTTCCCTCGCGAGAATTTTCCGGGGTCGGGCTTGGCGAGGGAGTCGATGCTCAATTCTGAATTTCCGGGCATCCATTCCGCTACGTTGTCGATCCATTCCTCTATTCCGTCTCTTGAGGGGTGGGGGTTTGATTTGCTTTGTCGTCGGATTTCAAGGTCGTTGCTGTTGAAATACCTCTTCTTCCCGAGGGTCTGTTGCATCCAGTCGTTGAATTCGTCGGCGTCCTTTTGCCAGGGCCACGAAGGAGGCCCGATCCATAATAGGGGCATGTCCCCGAATTCTGCGAGCAATTTGTCGACGGGCTTTTCAAGACGTCTCTGCGGATTCCTCTCCAGCATCTCGTTCATGCCGAGACTGACGATAATGGCATCCGGCTTCTGTTGGCTTATAATCTCTTTGAGCCGGGGAGAATTGGCCCATTTGGCAATCGTAGAGCCGTCCCACACAATGGTGGCCACCTCAAAATCATTGATGGCCCCATATGCGTTGAGGCGTTCCGCCATCCATCCCGTCATGGAGTCTCCGAGGAATAGGATTTTCCTGACGTTTGCGGAGTCGGTCGCCTCAATTGAGTCTGTATGCTCTTCAAGGTCGGTCTGGCCATTGGCTGTCCCGGCGGCGAAGAAAAGCAGCAGCGAAAGCAGGAGCCATTTCCCTGAATGATGGTTTATGTATCTTATATTTGGGGTCATGTAGATTCATTTAGTCGGGAATACTGTCTCCGGCGGGTTTGAATGAGATATCACCGCAGACTGATTCTTGTCTTATAAACAAACAAAACGCCCAATGGATTAATCGGGATAAAAAGATATTGTGATATTTTTCTTGATGGTTTTCCCATCGTTAATGTAATCAGGATGTTAGAGATATTTCCGATCATAGCGCGTTCCTGGCTTGCAGATTCGCTGAGGTGCTCAATATGCCTGTCGAAATGGAAGATTCCGGCTCGTTTTGATAAAAAGATGGCCGAAAGATATTGAAAAAGGCTGAAAAATATATAAATTTGCAGAACGAAACAGAGAAGGGCGTTGCTCATGCCGTATCCGGCCAAATGCCATATGCGATGGGCTGCCGGTGCATATTTATGCCATTGCCCTTATAAGATATACATAAGATATGGAAAATAATAAAGATAAAAAGGTGGTGCTTAGTGGAATCCGTTCCACGGGCAACCTCCATTTGGGCAACTACTACGGTGCCCTCAGCAAGTTTGTCAGGATGCAGGACGACTACGATTGCCGGTTTTTTATTGCCGACCTCCACGCCCTGACCACGCATCCCGACCCCAAGATGCTCCACACCAACGTAAAGGACATCATTGCCGAATATCTCGCTGCCGGTCTCGACCCTGAGAAAAACATTCTCTACGTGCAGAGCGACATCCCTGAGATTTCCGAGATGTATCTTCTGATGAATATGCACGTCGGAATCGGAGAGCTCATGCGCACGGCCTCCTTCAAGGACAAGGCCCGCAAGGCTCTTGGCATATCCTCCGACGGTGATGAGATAGAGAAGGAGATAATCGGCAATCAGACCAACCAGCGTGTCAATGCCGGACTGCTGACCTATCCCACTCTGATGGCCGTCGACATCCTCATCCATCATGCCGACTTCGTCCCCGTGGGCAAGGACCAGGAGCAGCATCTTGAGCTGACGCGCCGTTTCGCCCGCCGCTTCAATTCGTTCTATGGAGT
This sequence comes from Muribaculaceae bacterium, assembly GCA_009775375.1. Taxonomy (GTDB): domain Bacteria; phylum Bacteroidota; class Bacteroidia; order Bacteroidales; family Muribaculaceae; genus Lepagella. The sequence goes on from VSPO01000042.1 coordinate 7,025, forward strand.
AGACTATTTCGGCGAACCGGTCAACTTCAATTTCGGAGGCGAGGCAGTAAAGGTGCCCGGTCTCGACGGATCCGGCAAGATGGGCAAGAGCGAAGGCAACTGCATCTATCTTATCGACGACGAGAAGACGCTCCGCAAGAAGGTGATGCGCGCCGTGACGGATGAAGGCCCGAAAGTGCCCGACAGTCCTGTCAGCCAGCCGGTGGAGAATCTCTTCACTTTGATGAATCTCGTCTCCGGTCCGGACGTGGTCGACCATTATCGCAAGGCTTACGCCGACTGCTCCATCCGCTATGGCGACATGAAGAAGCAGCTTGCGGAAGACATCCTGAAGGTGACGCTTCCTATCCGCGAGCGTATCCTTGAGATCCGTCAGGACGACGAGTTTATCTCCAAGGTGATCAGAAGCGGCGCAGAGCGTGCGCGTGCCACGGCTGCCGACACTCTCCGCGACGTGCGCGAGATTATGGGCATCAGAAAATTCTGAGCATGGTATTGAACTGGATCTGGATCGCGTTTTTCGCGATTGCGTTTATAATGGCCGTCGGCAAGACTATTGTCGACGGCGATTTTTCAGTGTGGTCCGACATCATGAACAGCTCCTTCTCGCAGGCCTCTTTTGCATTCGAGATCTCTCTCGGTCTGACCGGGGTGCTGACGCTCTGGCTCGGCATAATGAAGATTGGCGAGAGGGGAGGAGTGATTGAGTTTTTCGGGCGATTGATCAGTCCGTTTTTCTCGCGTCTGTTCCCGGGCATCCCAAAGGGACATCCCGCCATGGGGGCGATTTTTATGAATATCTCGGCCAATATGCTTGGTCTCGACAATGCCGCCACTCCGATGGGTCTTCGCGCCATGCAGGAGATGCAGAGCCTCAACCCGAAGAAAGACACCGCCACCGACGCCATGATAATGTTCCTCGTCCTCAATTCGTCGGGACTTTGCCTTATTCCGGTCAGCATTATGATGTATAGGGCACAGGGAGGCGCCGCCAACCCCACCGACATCTTCCTCCCCATCCTTATAGCCACGGCCCTTGCGACGCTCGTCGGTCTGACCGCACTCTGCATAAAGCAGCGTATAAGGATCGACAGGGTCATATGGAGTTGGCTTTTGGGCATCGGCGGAGTGGTGGGCGGAGTGGTATGGCTTTTCTCCCGGCTTCCGGCCGACAAGATGGAGCTTTATTCCACGTTTGCAGCCAATGTCATCCTCTTTTCGGTCATAATCTCGTTTATCGTGGCCGGGGTCCGGAAGCGCGTTAACGTCTACGATACGTTTATCGAAGGAGCGAAAGAGGGATTCAAGACGGCCGTCATGATCATCCCTTATCTTGTGGCTATACTCGTGGCTATTGGCATGTTCCGTGCCTCCGGGGCGTTGGATGTCTTCACGTCGTGGGTAGAGGCCGGGGTCGGAGCATTGGGAATCGACACGCAATGGGTCGGGGCATTGCCCACGATGCTTATGAAGCCGCTGAGCGGAAGCGGGTCGTGCGCCATGATGCTCGATGTGATGAAGGAGAATGGCGCAGACGCTTTCGTCAGCCGCGTCGCAGCGGCCGTCAGAGGATCTACCGACACCACCTTCTATATCCTTGCCGTCTACTTCGGCAGCGTCGGGGTCATGAAGACGCGCTACGCAGCCGGCTACGCCCTGCTTGCCGACCTGACCGGAGCCGTGGTCGCCGTCATCGTCGCCTACTTCTTCTTCGGGTAGCAGTCTGACACGTTCGACAAGTCCGACACGTCCGAATTTTTTTAACAAAATATTCGTTTGCGGAATCGAAAAATTTCGCTAATTTTGCAAAAGAACCCCGCGATGCGTGGTGCCTCAGAGGAGGGTTGACACCGGGCGTTGGGCGGTTCGTTTTACATACGAAAGGCGTTTACCTGACGCTTTGTTTCTTGGCTATTCGAAACTACCACCTTTGAATTTGCAACCAAGGATGAGGCAATAGTAGGCGCCCCCTTGGGTACGTTTATGTGCTTCCAACTCATTTCTTTTGAAGTGAGTTGGATTAATTGCATATACAGACCTCGCGGGGTGATTCTACCATTGCTCATTCAGTTGCAAGGGCTGTGGTAGGCCTCGAATAGCGGGATGAGCAGGGTGTGGCTCCCCGTTTTTCGTTGATACAAACTGATAAGAATTGCCATTGGGGAGTCTATGGCTGTGAAAGCGATTGGCCTGCAATGGAAACCCCGGCGCAACCTCAACTCATTGATAATGTCAATCAGACATTGCGTGACGATTTGATGGCTACCATCAAATCCGGCAGTCGTGTGTCTATTGCAGCCGCGAGTTTCTCGATATACGCCTTTCAGGAGCTTCGGGAGCAACTGAAAGATGTCGATGAGTTGCGCTTTATATTTACGTCTCCCTCTTTTATCACAGAAAAAACTGACAAACAGCGGAGGGAGTTCTATATTCTGAGACTCAATAGAGAGCGTGACCTCTTCGGCTCGGAATTTGAGATTAAACTTCGCAACGAATTGTCGCTCAAGGCAGTCGCTAAGGAGTGCGCCGACTGGATCCGGCGAAAAGTCTGCTTCAAATCCAACCGCACTAATGAGAATATGATAGGTTTTATCAACGTTGATGAAACCAATTATATGCCGATAACCGGCTTCACGACAGTTGACCTTGGCTGTGAACGTGGCAATAATGCTTATCAGTTCGTGCAGCGCACGAATGCGCCGTTATCGCAATTCTACCTCAATCTGTTCGACCAAGTCTGGAACGATAATGAAAAGCTACAAGTCGTAACTGAGGAGGTGCTCGACAATATCACCAACGCCTACAAGGAGAACGCCCCGGAGTTTATCTACTTCGTGACGCTCTACAATATCTGTAACGAGTTTCTTGAAGATATTTCGGAGGACGTTCTCCCCAACGAGGCCACCGGCTTCAAGGATAGCGTCATCTGGGGAAAACTCTATAATTTCCAACGCGACGCGGCTCTCGCTATCATCAACAAGCTTGAAAAATACAACGGCTGCATACTTGCCGATTCCGTGGGTCTCGGCAAGACGTTCACGGCCCTTTCGGTCATAAAATACTATGAGAACCGCAACAAGTCGGTGCTCGTGCTTTGCCCTAAGAAGCTGCACGACAACTGGGTTACTTACCGCAGCAACTACGTCAACAATCCTCTGGTTGCCGACCGACTGCGCTACGACATCCTTTATCATACCGACCTTTCGCGTCAGTCCGGACAAAGCAGCGGACTCGACCTTGAGCACATCAACTGGGGCAACTACGACCTTGTCGTCATCGACGAAAGCCACAATTTCCGCAACGGCGGCAAGGTCACGACGGACGAGAACGACGAGAATCCGCGTGAGAACCGCTATCTACAGTTGATGAACAAGGTGATCCGCGCCGGAGTCAAGACCAAGGTGCTTATGTTGTCGGCCACACCCGTCAACAACCGCTTCAACGACCTGCGCAATCAGCTTGCGCTTGCCTATGAGGGTGACAGCTCTCAGATGGATGCGCAGCTCAAAACGTCAAGCTCGCTCGACGATATTTTCCGGCAGGCCCAGGCGGCTTTCAACCGTTGGTCGAAACTCCCGGCAGAGGAGCGCACCACCAAAACCTTGCTCGAATCTCTGAGCTTCGATTTTTTTGAAGTCCTCGATAGCGTCACCATAGCCCGCTCCCGAAAGCATATTGAACAATACTATGATACTACTGACATTGGCAAATTCCCCGAGCGATTGAGGCCTATCTCCCGGATGCCGAAGCTTACTGACCTGCCGACTGCCGTCAGCTTCAATGATATTTTCGTCAGCGTTTCGGAACTGAACCTCGCCATCTACGCGCCCTCTGATTTCATCTTGCCAAGCAAGTTGGAGAAGTATATGGAGGTGCGCGAGGATGGCCGCTTCGGCAATCTTTCCCGCAGTGGCCGTGAACGTGGCATCCGGCAGCTTATGAGCATCAACCTGCTCAAACGCCTTGAAAGTTCCGTCAATTCTTTCCGCCTTACTCTTGAGCGAATCAGTAAGTACATAGAGCGGACAATTGAGGCCATTGACGCGGAGGCGGCGAAACACTCAGGTTCGATGGTAAGCGACTATGATTTCTCCTACGGCCTTGATTTCGACGAACGGGAAGACACGGTATTCATCGGCAACAGGAAGACGAAAATCGCATTGGAGGATATGGATTATATCCAGTGGCGAGGCTATCTCGCCAAAGACCTCGAAAACCTGAATACCCTGCTCTTCATGCTCGAAGACATCACGCCGGAGCATGATAGCAAACTTCAGATGCTTATCGAGGATATCCGCAATAAGTTTGCCAATCCCATAAACGGCAACAATAAGAAAATCCTAGTCTTCACCGCCTTCTCCGACACGGCCCGGTATCTCTACGAGAACATCGCTCCCGTGGTAAAAGGACTTGGCTCCAACATAGGCCTCATAAGCGGCGACAATGTTGGGACATCGCTCAATGTAGGGACATCGCTTCGCGATGTTTCTGATATCCGCGACAGCCGAAATGCCAGCCGAAATGCCATCAGACATGCCGGAGGCATGCCCCTACATGATTTTTCCCGCATCCTCACTCTTTTCTCGCCAATATCCAAGGAGAAGGCTTCGCTCTATCCCAACATTTCGGAGGAAATCGACGTACTCATCGCCACGGATTGCATCTCCGAGGGTCAGAACCTCCAGGACTGCGACTATCTCATTAACTACGACATACACTGGAACCCGGTTCGCATAATACAGCGCTTTGGGCGCATTGATCGTATTGGCTCGCGTAACTCCGTCATTCAGCTTGTCAATTATTGGCCTGACATGGACCTCGACGACTATATCAATCTTAAAGGTCGTGTGGAGGCTCGTATGAAAGTGTCGGTGCTGACCGCCACGGGTGACGACAATCCTCTCTCAGCCGAGGAACAAGGCGACCTCAAATATCGTCGCGACCAGTTGGAGCGACTGAAAGAGGAGGTCGTGGACATTGAGGAGATGAGTACGGGAGTATCAATCATGGACTTGGGTCTTAACGAGTTCCGTCTCGACCTGCTCGATTACATGCGCGGCAGTCACGACATCGAGCATACCCCGATGGGACTTCATGCCATTGTTCCCTCAACTATGGACGCGCCTCCGGGGGTCGTTTTCGTGCTCAAAAATCGCAACAACGAAATCAACATCGACCGCAAGAACCGATTGCATCCCTTCTATATGGTCTATATCTCCAAGGAATCGGAGGTGATTGTTGATCATCTCGACCCAAAGGGACTCCTCGACCGCATGCGCCATCTGTGCCGCAGCAAATCAGAGCCGATAGCCGACTTATGCCGCAAATTCAACGCCGAGACACGCGACGGCCAGCGCATGTCCACCTACTCCCGCCTCCTCGGCAACGCCATCTCCTCGATAATCAAAACGAAAGAGACCACCGACCTCTTCTCCTTCCTCGAAGGCGACAGCGGCTCCCTTTTCTCCGGTGATGTCCGCGGCCTCGACGATTTTGAATTAATCTGTTTTCTAATTGTTCGCTGATGTGTTAGGACTGCCAAAATCCACAGAAGTCAAGAGACCGCTTCCGAAAGCGCAGCTTTACAAGCGGTTTGATTGGAAACCATCGCAACGTGAATGTTTCGATGGTGATGTCTCGCGTCTTGACTTTGTCAATTGGATTGCGCCCCGTACCCTCCCAGCAATCGCCGAGGGCAGCGAGGTAAAGGAGATATTCGTCATCGAAGTCACTCTAAAAACCCGCGACTTCGACCAAAAGAATATCATCCTGCTCGCCAAGAGTATCCCCCAGCGCGTAATATACCTCCTGCGCTACGAGGTCGAGGCCATGATTGCCGTGTACCACAGCAAACTGTTCACCTCGCCGTGGAAATCGTTGGACTCTGTAACGGTTGAGCTTTCCGGCCTCAATCTCGATGCTGTATGGCAGTCAATCGTTTCTTCTATCGGTCAATTCTCGGTAGACCAAGACAAGTCGCTCACAGAGCAAATCAAAGTTGACGAAGAACACGAAAAACTTCACCGTCAAATCGCCGCCCTGGAGCGTCAGATGAACGCCACCAAACAACCCAGACGAAAAAGAGAGCTTTTTCTTGAACTCCAAAAACTGAAACAACAATAACACAATACAATGGATAAACTACGAATGAAAACCCATGACGCCTCGGAGGGCAATGTGGCAAAGATTGCCATGTTGTTCCCACAATGCGTTACTGAGCGACTAAATAAAGACGGCAAGCCGGAATTTGCTATCGACTTCGACAAACTTAGGGCTGAGCTGTCGAAGGATGTGCTCGACGATGGAGAGGAACGTTATCAATTTACGTGGCCTGATAAACGAGCGGCATCGCGTCTTGCCAATACTCCGACCGATAAAACACTTCGCCCGGATGTCGATGCTTCTGTCGATTTCTGGAATACTGAAAATCTTTACATCGAGGGAGATAACCTCGACGTACTGAAAGTTCTCCGCGAAAACTATCTCGGTAAGGTCAAGATGATTTACATCGACCCTCCCTATAACACCGGCAACGACTTTGTATACAACGACGATTTTGCACAGGATTATGCGGATTGGCGTAGGGACGCGATTAATCGCGTCCGCGATGAAGAAGGCAACCTCACTGCCGACCCCATGCAGCGCAATCCCGAAAGCAATGGTCGCTTCCACACCGATTGGCTCAACATGATATATCCTCGCCTTAAAGTCGCTCGTGACCTACTTGCTGATGATGGTGTTATTTTCATCTCTATTGATGAAAGTGAATGTGAAAATATGCGTAAAGTTTGTGATGAAATCTTCGGAGAAAGAAATCTCGTAGCTCAGATTCCATGGCAGTCAAGAGCATCTATTCAGAATGACACTGACTTTAGTATAAATCATGAGTATATCATTGTTTATGCAAAGATACGTAGACAAGAGAACAGACGTCTTAAGGAATCTAACTCCAGCGTTTGGTATAGGCGAGATAGTTTTGTATGTCGTCCACTGCCTTTGGATAAATCAAGATTTGACAATCCCGACAATGACCCAAGAGGCTTATGGAAGGCTGACCCATTTGATGCTCCTAATATTCGACCGAATTTAACCTATCCTATCACTAATCCCAATACTGGAGAACTGACAGTTGTCAGTTCTCCAGTGCCTTGTCTGACAATCGTATCGTTTGGGGTGCAGACGGTAAAGGGCGCCCTCAACTTAAGGTGTTCTATGAAGAAAAGAAGGCTTTTGGTTCTGTTGATAATTCTTGGTTCTCGGCAGAAAGAGTAGGCACGGCTACGAACGGGACTAAGGAGCTGATGAAGATTTTCGATGGTGCTAAATATTTCGATACACCTAAGCCTGTAACACTTCTTTCGAAATTACTTTTTCTGGGTAACCTCATAGATGGAGACATAGTCCTTGACTTCTTCAGCGGCAGTGCCACTACCGCCCACGCTGTAATGAAACTCAACGCCGAGGATGGAGGCAAGCGCAAATTCATTATGGTGCAGCTCCCGGAAGTTACCGATGAAAAGAGCGAAGCGCGTAAGGCCGGGTATGAAAACATCTGCCAAATAGGAGAGGAGCGTATTCGCCGTGCCGGAAGGAAAATATTGGAATCAATGCGTAGGGACATGCCTTCGGCATCTGGCAAAGGTGATGGATTGTTTGCCAATGAAACATCGCAAAGCGATGTCCCTACAAAAAGCGATGTCCCTACATTGGATGTCGGCTTCCGTGTCCTCAAACTCGATTCGTCGAACATGGAGGATGTGTACTATACTCCCGAAGACTTCAGCGAACAGAACTTGTTCAATTCCGTCGACAATGTGAAGTCTGACCGCACTCCGCTTGACCTGCTTTTCCAGGTGATGCCTGAACTTAACATCGAGCTATCTGCTAAGATAGAGGAAAAGGAGGTCAACGGCAAAAAGGTGTTTTTCGTAGATGGCACTTATCTTATCGCCACGTTTGATACCGATGTCAATGAGTCCACCGTGACGGAGCTTGCCAAGATGAAGCCGCAATATTTCGTGATGCGCGATTCCTCTGCTGCCAACGATAACGTCCTCGACAACTTCGACCAGATCTTCCGCCACTGCTCCCCCGACACCATCCGCAAGATGATTTGAGGATGTGGCTGGAATTATTTATTAACCTAAAACCTCGTATATCAAAAAAATGTTTTAATTTTGCAGATAAAGAAGATTCTTATTAGTGTGATCTACGTTATGTCCTACAAGCAGACGGAGCGCATATAGGTCGTAAAATAACTTATATGCCACGAAAGATAACTGGATTTAGCCAAAAACGCGGTTCCCGTGGTTTGTTTGTGGTGATCGTGGTTTGAAGTTTCTGTCAGTTGCGAGCTTTACCAACTAAGGTTTGATGATTTAGCTGACACACTAATGACTTATTAATCGGATTCTTTCCTAAATTGAAAACCATGTCGGGAAAAGAGATGAATTCATATCGTTTCACCTCCGGTGAAGAACCAAGCGACGAAATGTTGCGGCAGCTCATGCAGGAAGTGGCTCATGAGGCCAAACAACGCAATCATGAAGCCACCGACGCTTATTTTAAGGAAATGCGTATCGAAGCTTCACGAAAAAGAGAAAAATGGGCAGACAGAATCAACAATGCCATCAATGGGTGAACGAGTCGCAAAGCCGGAGTTGATTATGATAGCCGGACCTAATGGGTCGGGTAAGACCTCTGTGACCCAAAAATTCCTGCATCACGAATGGGCGAAGGATACTTTGTATATCAATCCCGACAATGTGGCCAATGATTTGTTTGGCGATTGGAATTCCATAGAATCAGTGCTCTCGTCAGCTCGCTATTGTGAGAATCTTAGGGAAAACTGTCTTAAGGAAAGAAAAAGCTTTGTATTCGAAACAGTTTTTTCCGCAGAAGACAAAATCGATTTCCTGATAAGGGCGAAACAGGCCGGATTCTTCATACGGGTTTTCTTTATTTCCACGAATCATCCTTCGATCAATGCCTCAAGGATTGCAAAAAGGGTGATGGAGGGAGGACATGACGTACCGATTAGCAAAATTATCTCAAGGTATCGCAAATCGATTGAGAATTGTGAAATTATAGCCAGGCTTGTCGACCGTTTGTACGTTTACGACAATTCGGTTGATGGAGAGGAGGCGAAACTGCAATTTCGTCTTACGAATGGGGTTTTAGGTAAGATGTATGTGAAACAAGTGCCTCTTTGGGCACAAAACATTTTACCGCAGAACAATGAAGTTCAAATTCAAGATACAGAAATACCAGACTGATGCCGTAGAGAATACCATCACCATCTTTACAGGCCAGCCAAATCGCGATCCGGCAAAATATCGTCGCGATTTAGGGAAACATCCCGGAGGGATGTCCCTACAATTCGATGGTGATGACGACGGCTTCCGCAATGCCGACGTGGAGCTGTCGGCCAAGCAATTGCTCGACAATCTTCACGCAGTGCAGACTTCGGCGGGCGTGCCTCTTTCCAAATCTCTGACCAAGATAGACGGGCTCGGCGTCGTCAACCTCGATGTGGAGATGGAAACAGGTACCGGCAAGACCTACGTCTACATCAAGACGATGTTTGAACTCAACAAACTTTATGGCTGGTCGAAATTCATCATCGTTGTGCCAAGCATCGCTATCCGCGAGGGTGTGGCCAAATCATTCCGTATGCTTGAGGAACATTTCATGGAGCAGTATGGAAAGAAAGCCCGATGGTTTGTCTACAACAGTTCGAACCTTAATCAACTCGACCAATTCTCTCAGGATGCCGGGCTGAATGTGATGATTATAAACACACAGGCCTTTGCAAGTTCCTTGAATGAGGAAAAGTCCAAAGGCAAAGGACGTTCTGGCGATAAGGCAGCGCGAATAATCTATTCCAAGCGCGACGAGTTCGCTTCCCGCCGTCCTATCGACGTGATTGCCGCCAACCGCCCGATCATCATCATGGACGAGCCGCAGAAGATGGAGGGCGCAGCCACGCAGACAGCCCTCAAGAAGTTCAACCCGCTTTTCGTGCTGAACTACTCGGCAACCCACCGAACGAAGCACGACACAGTCTATGCACTTGACGCGCTCGACGCCTATCGCGAGCGACTCGTGAAGCGCATCAAGGTCATCGGTTTTGAACTAAAAAACTTGCGAGGCACCAACGGCTACATGTATCTTGAAAACATTATCCTCTCGCCAAGCAAGCCCCCGATGGCGCGTATCTGCATAGAAGTAAAGAATGCCGCCGGGGAACCGCGACGTCATTTCAAAACGCTCGGAGTCGGCGATTCTCTCTACGTCGAATCCAACGAACTCCTTCAGTACAAGGGCTATGATATTGCCGAGATTTTCCCCGGCTCTAACATGCAGCCTACCGCTTACGTCGCCTTCACCAACGGAGTCACCCTCCGAAAGGGTGACCTCGTGGGCGACACCAACGAACTGCACATGCAGCGCATTCAGATCCGCGAGACCATCAAGGCCCACTTCGAGCGTGAGCGTCAGCTTTTCAAGAAGGGCATCAAGTGCCTGTCGCTATTCTTTATCGACGAAGTTGCCAAATACCGTCGCTACGACAAGGACGGCAATCCGGAAAAAGGCATATTCCAGACTATCTTTGAGGAGGAATACGCCCGGCTTGTCAATGAAGAGTTCCATCTTTTCGACGAGGAATACAACGAGTATCTGCGCCGCTACCTGCCTTATCAGGTGCATCGCGGCTACTTCTCCATTGACAAAAAAGGGAAGATGGTGGATAGCAAAACGAAGCGTGGAAGCGACGTGAGCGAAGAGGCATCGGACTACGACCTTATTCTTCGCGACAAGGAGCGGCTGCTGAGTTTCGACGAACCGACCCGCTTCATATTCTCCCATTCCGCGCTCCGCGAGGGCTGGGATAATCCCAACGTATTCCAGATATGTACGCTTCGCCATAGCAACAGCACCACAGCCAAGCGTCAGGAGGTAGGCCGTGGCCTGCGCATCGCAGTTGACCGCAACGGCATACGCCAAGACAAGGAGCTGCTCGGCGAAGACGTCCACAACGTAAATGTGCTCACTGTCATAGCCAATGAAAGTTATGCTGACTTTACCGGCGCTCTACAACGTGAAACCCGCGAGGCCCTGCGCGAACGAGCCTCGAAAGCATCGTCAAATTATTTTGAGGGCAAGACTATCAAGGTCGACGGTCAGCTACATATCATAAGCGACAGCGAGGCAAGCCGCATCATGGTTTATCTCGAAGATAACGACTATGTAGATGCGCAAGGTAACATTACTCCGAAATATCATGCCGACCTTGCAGCGGAAGCACTGGCCCCATACGGTGAGAAACTTTCCCCTATGGCCGAGGGTATAACCCTGCTCATCAACTCCATCTTTGATCCGTCGCTGTTAGAGGGTATGACAGAGAACGGAGCCAAGACTAAATTGCCTGAACCGAAGCTTAACGCCAATTTTTATCGGGATGAGTTTCAGGCTCTCTGGATGGCAATCAACCACAAGTATGTATACACAGTCAGTTACAACTCTGACGAGCTTGTAGAGAAGGCTATTCTGCATCTTAATACCGACGAACTGAAAGTGCGCACCCTGCGATATATCAAGATTGAGGGCCAGCAAGATACTGAGGCGGTAACTGAATTCGGGAACACCAAATCCTCTTCACAGGAACTTACCGATGTGAGCACATCTTCGGTGAAGTATGACCTTGTCGGGCAGGTGGCAAAAGGGGCTAACATAACACGTCGCACCGCAGCCACGATTCTTCAGGGCTTGCGCCCGGCAAAACTTGCTTTGTTTCGGAATAACCCTGAAGAATTTATCCGCAAGGTCGTTCAGATTGTCCGCGAGCAGAAAGCCACAATGATTGTTGACCATATCCATTACCATCTGACTGATGGCACTTACGACTCCGACATTTTCACAGCGTCAAGCAAGGCTGAATTTGACAAGGCTTATCAGGCTACCAAGCACGTCACCGATTATGTGGTTTCCGACAGTCAGGGCGAACGGAACTTTGCCCATGACCTTGACGAAGCCAACGAGGTTGTCGTTTACGCCAAACTCCCTCGGTCGTTCCAAATTCCTACCCCCGTCGGCAATTATGCCCCCGACTGGGCCATCGCCATGCAAAAGGACAACGTCAGGCACATTTTCTTCATAGCGGAAACCAAGGGCTCGCTTCAATCCATGCAGCTCAACGCTATCGAAAATGCCAAGATTGACTGCTGCACCAGGCTTTTCTCTGAGATTTCTATCGATAAAGTCTGCTATCATAAGGCCACTTGCTATCAAGACCTCCTCGATGCCATGACCTCTTACTGTTGACGATTTTTTTGTGGAAGATAATTTGTCGTAATCAAGGGGCTTTCCGGTTTCTCTTCCTCCGAGATAGAGAAAATGACGGGCTTGATGCCTGACTGACGGCGGTCGATGTATCATTCTGATGTCAGAATCAAGACCGGTCGCCAGTGATTTTTTTTTGAATAAAATTTAGGAATTTTATTGGATGTTGAGTTTTTTTCGCTAATTTAGCGGCGTGAAAAACTTGAGAAAAGTTTGGAGGAGAAATTCCCTTTCCGGATATTAGGACACGGAAGATTCTCTTCACAATGAATAGTAACCTTTAATCTTTATAATCCATGAAGATCGGAGTACCAAAGGAAATAAAGAACAACGAGAACCGTGTCGGTGCAACACCGTCGGGAGTGAAGGAGCTCATCAAACATGGGCACGAAGTATATGTGCAGCATACGGCCGGCGACGGCAGCGGTTTCCCCGATTCCGAATATGAGGCGGCGGGAGCCACGATTCTCCCTACGATCGAAGATGTCTATTCCGTAGCCGAAATGATCATTAAGGTAAAGGAGCCGATTGCTCCGGAATACCCCCTTATTCGCCGGGGACAAGTCGTGTTCACGTATTTCCATTTCGCCTGCGACCTCGCCCTGACGGAGGCCATGATAAAGAGCGGAGCAGTCTGCATAGCTTATGAGACTGTCGTCGACAAGGCCGGAACGTTGCCATTGCTTATTCCGATGAGCGAGGTGGCCGGACGCATGTCCGTGCAGGAAGGCGCGCGCTTCCTTGAAAAACCGCAAGGGGGCAGGGGAGTCCTTCTCGGTGGTGTGCCGGGAGTGAAACCGGCGAAAGTGCTCGTCCTTGGTGCCGGTGTTGTTGGCAGAAATGCTGCCCTCATGGCCGCCGGACTCGGTGCCGACGTGACGATTTGCGACATCTCGCTCCCCGTCCTTCGCCATTGCGCGGAGACGATGCCCAGAAACGTCAAGACCCTTTACAGCTCACGCCACAACATAGAGGAGGAATTGCCCTCCACCGACCTTGTCGTAGGTTCCGTCCTGATTCCGGGTGCTAAGGCCCCTTATCTCGTGACGCGGGATATGCTTGGCCTTCTGAAGAAGGGATCCGTGATGGTGGATGTCGCCATTGACCAGGGTGGTTGTTTCGAGACATCCCATCCTACGACCCACAGCGACCCTGTATACGAAGTAGATGGCATAGTGCATTACGCCGTAGCCAATATCCCCGGTGCCGTACCGTTCACCTCCACCATGTCCCTGACAAATGCCACTCTTCCCTACGCCCTGCGCATAGCCGACATGGGCTGGATAGAAGCCTGCAAACGCGATTCCGGCCTTGCCGAAGGAGTCAACGTGGTGGATGGCAAAATAGTCTACAAAGCCGTGGCCGAAGCCTTCGACATGGACTACCATCCCCTCTCCCTATAAAACTGAAAACTAAAAGCAGAATTTACCGCCGGATGGCATTACTGTGACACGACCAAGGGTCGTGTTCCCTACCCGAAAACCGACAACCAAAAACTAACAACATCATGAACAGAATGCGCCGGCCTCCGCGAAGGGAGCCGGCGCTTATTCTGTAATGGCTTCATAATCCCGTCTAATATGGTCCCTGCTCCACCTCGATCCTCATCCGGGGCATCACGAATTCTCCGGATAAACTGCGAGTTTTGCCCCTTAAGGCCTCAGGAGCATTCAGCGTCATCCGATAATGATAATTGATTCCCGATCGCCAACGGTTGTCGGGCGTCGCCTCGCGCAGTGGAAACGGCTGGATGGCCCAGGTCTTGTCTTCGTTGAAGAGATACTCTTCAGGGGTTTCACCCGCTATTGGCCATGCCGACTCCTCCGTCCCCGCTTTGACTATCCTGTAGACCACCATAAGATTCGCTCCAAGCCAATGGGCTTCGGCATATCTTGACTCCTCCAATTCATTGGGAATCAAAAACTGTATTCCTGTCCCCTTCATCGCACCATATTCTCCATCATTTTTTAAGATCACTCCATCTGAATCTATATTCCCTAAAAGCCGGAAAGTGTAGTTCGAGTGGGTGGCATAGCCTGTAGGAACCCATCTCCCTGATGAGGCTGTATCCCCGATGTCCCCTGAATTTTGAATATTGGTGGATTCCGTTGGCCAGGTGTAGGAGCCTTCAAGAGGAACGCCCGTGGCGTAAACCATTTTGACCATCAAATCATATCCTTCAGGCAAGGATGGACGTATTGACGCTTCAATTCTTGTTAAGGCATGGCGAAAATTCACTCTTACAGGCCCCGGATGCGCAACTTCATCATAGTCGGCGGCAACGACAAGATCTATTTTGCCCGTATTAATATATTTATCGAGCAAGGCCCCTCTGCCATCACCATAATTTATTACGTGCATATTGGTATTGATCGGGCTGACCATATAGAAATTGACGGCCGGCCCGGGCCAATCTATCTTGGGCGAGTATTCCCATTTGTTCGACTGTCCGACCCTCCTTACGATGACATTGTCAAGGAGAGTGACAAAGTTGTATTGGCCACGATATATGGCTGATACCTTAAACTCCCGGATATTGCGTGTCGTGGTGACCCCGGCTGTGCCGGTGCCTGCTCCGAATGCTGCCGGAGTCTCCTCTACCAGTGGCAGGAATTCTATCATCTCTGTGTGCCCGGTCTGGGAAGTGACATCGTCAGCATCAGCCGTGCATCCTTGCAATGAAGCAAGGAGTAGCACGGCTGATGCTAATGTCGATATGTCGGTTTTCCGCAACATTCGGTTTCTCTTTTTCGGGTATTGTTCAGCAACCAGATATAATCCGATTGTCAAGTCATTGTTTTGTAGTTTGCCAAATTTATGGCTCACTGTTCCAGGGGAATATTGTTGTTGTAGTCTATCTTGTCCACGGTGACATCAAAATCTATTCCTGAAAGTCCTGGCACTTCGTTGATGAGGATATTGTAGATGTAAGCAATACCGGCTTCCCAGTTTGTAGGGGAATCTGTCTGGCTCAGCGGGAACCGTATGATCCCATGCTGCCCGTCTGCTGCGACGTTTTCTGCCGGAGTGACGCTGTTAGGCCAAAGAGCGACATCCTTTTCGTCGGTAATGGTGCACTCCACCTCTATAAACGATCCCGAGAATCCGGTCCCCTCTTTCACGACGGGATCCAATGCCTGAGGCATGGTGAAGCTATAGTTCTCAGTAGAGAATTCTTGGGCTTCCGGTTTAAGGATGATGTTGCCCGAGAATATGGTTGGGCTGACGGAAGTCTCCTGTGCGCTCCATTTGCCGAAGCCGCCGCCGATTTCAGTAGTAGTCTCTTTAGGAAACTCAAAAACTCCGGTCTTATAGATATTGGCGAGTGCCACCTTGGAGACGTTCACCTTTATCAGCGAGTTGTTACTGCTCATCATGACCACGACCCTCGACAGGGCATGTCGGAAGTTAAGGCTTACAGGCTTTGGATTCAGCGCGTCGGTTTGCTTTTGGTCCATTGCCACTGAATAGAGCAGGTCGGTTGCCCCTTCATTGGTATACGACATCATGAGATTGTTGCCAATCCTTCCTGTTGCCCCGGTTCTGATATCCGGAGAGACGGCGTAGAAATTGACCGTGCTTGCCGGCCAGTATATCGTCTGGGCAGGCACCCAATTGTTGCTTTCCTTTTCCACCCCAAGATTGTCGATATACGGCTCTCCTTTCGTGAAGGCGTTAAGCAGGAAATAGTCGATGGTTGCTGTGGTGGTCTCCGGTCTGGAGGCATCGCGAGGCGCCTTGGGTGCTACAACTGTGAATTTGATTGCTGCGCCGCTGGGCGTTGTCGGGGTCTTGTCGTCGTCTTTTGAGCATGATGAGGCCATTATGCCGAGCATTAAGACGGGAATGCTGAGAAGTTTAATGTTTTTCATATCTTTGTAAATTTTAGCTTTTTGAAGATTGCTTTGTGGAATCTTGTCGGTAACGCTAAGACAGGGGATTGTGAAGTCGCCTGTCCGGAGGCGTTTGTATTATCAACAAATGAAGCATCATAAAAGATTAACCGTATGCTTTTGTCATGCGTCGATTCTGTCTGATGGCTGGTCAGGATTCCATGTCTATGATGACAAAGTCCCAGCCGTCCACCCCCACGTCGATGCCTCCTCCGCCTTCGCCATCCTCGCCTATCGACTCCGGAATCTCTATTGGTCCGAGCTTAAGGTGTATGTCTGTAGGGTCGGGGGCGTCTGCGAGCATCTCTGTGACTTCAAATTTGTAGTAAAACTTATGTCCGTCGTTAAGCCATACGTACAAAATCACCCATTCGCGGCTCCTTTTGTCGCGTCCGAAACTTTTCAGTTTCCCCTTCAGTGTCTGTGAAGTAGGGGAGTCTCGGTTGATAGCAAACGGGATTGTGGCGGGTTTGCCGGATGGCTTCTGGGCTGAGCACGAATATTCGCTTCCCATCCCTGTCAATACGGCGCATAGCTGATTGATGTCATCGATGTTGCCCACTGGAGAGATCTCCACCGTGATGTCGCCCACGGCCTCGCGAAGCGTCACCGGTATCACTGATTTCAGCGTATCGGAGGTCGCGCCCGTTGTGCTCTCTTCCGGTCCCAATATCCTGACAGAATTGTCTGGCATAATCATCAGCGAATCAATGGCTCCGCACCACATATCCTGAGGTTGCCGCGACACACTTTCCGTCCCGTCGGGCGGTCCTCCCGGTATGGCTTCCCTTGTCAGTGGCGACAAAGCTTCAAATACCCCTGTCTCCGGGGTCGTAAATGAGCAAAGAGAGAAGTCATTGCGATCCTTTATGCTGACTCGGTACGTATCGTTGTTATAGGCAAGAAGGGAATACCTGCCGGGAGGGACGTCAATCGTGTCGCCTTGGATTCCGGTGAAGTCATAGCGCCACGGCTCGCTCCCGTCCTCCGGAAAAAGAAACACAGCCATCCCCTCCGGCTTCGCGTCGGGGCAAAGCGACGTATCAAACCTCACCTCCACATGCTTCCAGGGATCCTCCGGACAATCCGGATACTCAAAGATACACCCCTGCAACATCAAGGCTACGGCTAAAGCGGGCAATATGGAATATAACCTTTTCATTATCCATATAACAACACAAACCTCAAATAAGATTGTTTGTCGTTGAATAGAAAATGAAAGTACGTGTCCATATACGGCTTATGCTTCATATTTTGAAGGTGCCGTCGGGGAGGATGGCGTCGAGGCGCCGGAGCCAGCCTTTGAGGTATTTCCAGGCTCCTCGGCATTGCCGATAGTGGAGTTCGCGGGCCTTCCTGACTTTGCGGAACAGGAGTTCCGGATCTGAATTGTTGATAGCTGCGAGCGTGACGGGGCCGGCCCTGCCGTCGGGCTTGACTCCAAGTATGCGTTGCACTTTCCGGATCGAAGAATACCCAGAGGCCCAGGTCCAATCCACGAGCATGTTGGCCAGTCCTTGGGAGGCGATTTCATCAGCACGCCAGCGGTCCCAGTACATCGTCTTCAGTATTTCCGCCCATTCTTCGAAGGATATGCCGCGCAGGTCGGCTTTCGTTGGCAAGGACAGTCCTTTCCTTTTCCTGAAAGTCGAATAAGTTGAGATGGTCACGTCGACCATTGTCGCGCCGCCCGGATCGTCGGGGTCGTCGCTCCAACCGCGTTTCTTAGCTAATTCGAACTGCTCCTCAAGGGGAAGACGAAGGTCGGAGCCGTTTTTACCGTATACTCCGGAAGAGAAATGAAAGATAAAAGGGATGAGTTGTTTGTAGTTTGCCATAATTTTAAAAGTTTTAGTTTTTGAAATCTTTGGCAAAATTACAACCTCCCCATCCATATCCATTGTTATTTTGAGGAAAACCCCTCAAAAAATGGGTCAAGCCGAAATGGTGGTGCATGGATTTAGCGGAAAGTGTTAAATTTGTGGCATGAAAACCTCAGATGCAATATGGATGTGCCTGCCCGAGG
>VSPO01000043.1 GCA_009775375.1 Muribaculaceae bacterium
TTGTTGGAAATCAATAATATGGATATGTTTTACAGCATAAATTTCTAATTCAGATTTTTAACGAACTATTGTTATCAATAACTTTCAAAAAATCGATTATCATGAAAAAAGTGATAGCCGTCATGCTGGCGGCGATAGCAACTCTCCTAAACACTAATCCGGCTGAAGCCCGTCAGTATTGGCATACTGACGACAGCGGAGGAATCACCTGGGCCGTTTCCCCCGGCGACAAGCATTCCGACCATATCGAGATGGCAGGCAAAAAAGTTGCCACTGTTCTCCGTTATGGCGTGGATGGCAACGGGGCTTTCCATATCAACAAGAGTATGGTGTGGCCGATGCTCCGCACGATTCCCAACAATACCAGCGGATGCGTCATGCGCCGTTTCGATTGGAACCCGCTTGACGCGGTGACGGTCAACGGACGCTCGCTGACGAATGAAAAAGTCAAAGAGATATCCCTCAAAGAAGCTTTGACAGTGGAAAGCGATTTCGACAACGGCTACTATGGAAGCTGGAAACTTCGCCGCACGTTTTTCCCTTCTACCGATCTTCCGGTATTGCTGGAAAAATATACTCTTGTCAATACCTGCAAGAAACCTTTGAGAGTGGAAATCCCTGAAGGAGGTTTCGTCGCCACCACTGACCCTGCCAAGGGCGTGGCGGGAGCCTATCGCATTGAGGGGAAGACCCAACGGGGAGGCGTCTTCAATCTCCAGCCGGGGAATTCAGTTTCGTTCGCGGCACAAATAGCCGCTACGGCACCCGGAGAGAAATCCCTGACTCCGGATCCGGATAAAGAGCTGGCTAAACGGGCGGCACTCGTAGACCGCCTAATGTCTACGCTTGTGCTTGAAACCCCCGATACGGTCATCAATAAAATGATGGACTTCGCCAAGGTGCGGGCCTGCGAGAGTATTTATGACACGAAGGGAGGTCCGCTGCATGGCCCCGGTGGAGAGTCTTACTACGCGGCAATCTGGGCAAACGACCAGGCTGAATACGTCAATCCATTCTTTCCATTCACCGGCTACGACTACGGCAATGAATCCGCTCTTACATCCTTCCGCCATTTCGCCCGCTTCATGAATCCCGATTACAAAACCATACCCAGCTCCATAATCGCGGAGGGCGACGACATCTGGAACGGAGCCGGCGACCGCGGTGACTGCGCGATGATTGCCTACGGTGCGGCTCGGTATGCCTTGGCTCGTGCGGACAAGGCAGAGGCGGAGGAATTGTGGCCGCTTATCACGTGGTGTCTGGAATATTGTCGCCGACAGCTCAATGCCGACGGGGTAGTGGCATCCGATTCCGATGAACTTGAAGGCCGTTTCCCATCCGGCGACGCCAATCTTTGCACCTCCTCCCTTTATTACGACGCCCTTCTCTCAGCCTCGTATCTTGCGAAGGAGCTTGGCAAGCCCGGAGCTTCCAAATATCAGAAAGAAGCATCCACTCTAAGGAAAAACATCGACAAATATTTCGCGGCCAATGTCGAGGGATTTGACACCTACGCCTACTATAAAGGCAACGACGTGCTTCGTTCCTGGATTTGCATTCCCCTTACAGTCGGAATCGACGAACAGGCTCCGGGAACGATTGACGCTCTTTTCTCTCCCCGACTTTGGACAGAAAACGGCCTGCTGACCCAGGCCGGCGACAAGACATTCTGGGATCGCTCCACTCTGTATGCCTTGCGTGGAGTCTACGCCGTAGGAGCCACCGACAAGGCCACGGAATACATGAAACGCTATTCAGGCACACGTCTTCTCGGCGAGCACGTGCCATATGCCATCGAGGCATGGCCCGAGGGAGGGCAGCGTCATCTATCGGCAGAGAGCGGCCTTTACGGTCGAATCGTGACGGAAGGACTGTTCGGCATTCGTCCAACCGGGTTCAAGTCGTTTACGCTTACGCCCCGTCTTCCTTCCGAATGGAGTCACATGAATCTCCGTCATATCCGCGCTTTCGGCACAGATATGGATATAGAGGTGAAACGCACCAACGGCAATAAGCTTCAGGTAGCGGTCATCAACGATGGCAAAAGGCAGAACTATACGATCTCTCCCGACGCTTCGATAAAAGTCAAACTTAAATAAACAGACATCATCATGAATTACCTCCCACTTTCAGCATTCCTTCTTTGCTCCCTTTCCCTTGCGGCAGCAAAAAACTATACGGTTGTCTCTCCAGATGGCAAGCTGAAGACGGAAATATCCGTCGGAGACCATCTTAGCTATTCTGTTGATTTGAATGGCAAGACTGTCATAGCCCCTTCCACATTGTCGATGACCCTTGCCGACGGCACGGTCTGGGGACAGAATCCCAAAGTCAGCCGATATTCAAAGAGGGCTGTTGATGAAGTCGTCGAATCCCCATTCTACAGGGCAGAATCCATCCCCGACAGCTACAACGTGGCCACTCTGGATTTCAAAGGGGGCTGGGGCCTGGAATTCCGTGCATATAACGACGGAATCGCGTATCGCTTCGTGGCGAAACAGAAGAAGTCCATAACCGTGGCAGATGAGGAAGTGACGTATGTTTTCCCGACAGACGCCACTGCTTATGTCCCATATGACAGGGGCAGCAAGAATGATCCATTCTTCAATTCTTTCGAGAATCAGTATACTAAAACTACTCTTTCGGGAATCAACCGCGACAAGCTTATTTTCCTTCCCATGACGGTGGATCTTGGCGATGACGTCAAGGTGACGCTGACGGAATCCGACCTTGAGCAATTCCCCGGACTGTACATGACCGGCACTGGCACGGCCTCCCTGAAAGGCACCCATGCACGCTATCCCAAGAATTCCGTTCAAGGCGGCCACAACAATCTTCAGATGATCGTGACCGAGCGCGAGGATTTCATCTCCAAGACCGAAGGCAACCGGGGCTTTCCCTGGCGAGTGGCCATCATAACGGACAATGACAAAGACCTTGCAGCCAGCAATCTGTCGTATCTTCTCGCCTCCCCCTCAAGAGTGGCCAACACGAGTTGGATAAAGCCCGGCAAAGTGGCATGGGATTGGTGGAACTGCTGGAATCTTACAGGCGTGGATTTCAAGGCCGGAGTCAACAACGACACATATAAGAAATATATTGACTTCGCTGCCGACAATGGCATTGAATACGTCATACTCGACGAAGGCTGGGCCGTCAATAAGAAAGCCGACCTTATGCAGGTCGTGCCCGAGATAGATTTGAAAGAGCTCATCGATTATGCCGGGAAGAAAAACGTAGGCATCGTGCTTTGGGCAGGTTATAAAGCTTTCGAACGAGACATGGAAAACATCTGCCGCCATTATTCCGACATGGGCGTGATGGGATTCAAGGTGGATTTCATGGACAGGGACGATCAGGAGATGGTGGATTTTGTCCACCGTGCAGCGCAGACATGCGACAAATACAAGCTTTTCCTCGACCTTCACGGAATGTATAAACCGGCCGGCCTCAACCGCACATATCCCCACATCCTTAACTTCGAGGGAGTCAACGGCTTGGAGCAGATGAAATGGAGCACAATCGACCTCGACCAAGTGGAATACGACGTGATGATACCTTTCATCCGCCAAGCCGCCGGCCCGATGGACTATACCCCGGGAGCCATGAACAACGGCACCAAGCATACGTATCATGCCGACTACTACCAGCCGATGAGCCAAGGCACACGTTGCCGTCAGCTTGCCCTCTTCACTGTCTATGATTCCCCCTTCACCATGCTCAGCGACACTCCGGTCAATTACGACCGCGAGCCTGAATGCCGCGATTTTATATCCTCCGTGCCCACCGTCTGGGACGAGACGTTGATTCTTGATGGAAAGATGGGTGATTATATCGTGACGGCGCGTCGTAGCGGCGACGTATGGTATGTGGCCGGACTGACCGACTGGACGCCTCGTGAACTTGACGTTGACCTGTCGTTCCTTGGGAATAACGACCGTCAGGCAATTATATTTAAGGATGGCGTGAACGCCGCCCGCAATGCAAATGATTACAAAAAGGAGACGGTCAAGGTCAATGGCAACACCCCGCTAAAAGTTAGTCTTGCCCCGGGTGGAGGTTTCTCGATGGTCATAAAATAATTTTATTTGGCATTGATATGAGAAATGGATTATTGATTTTGATGGCGGCGTTGTTCCTCCCGCTGGTCATCGAGGCTCGTCTGAAAACCCCTTGGGGAGAAAACCTCGACAAAAACAATGTATGGAACGTCTATCCCCGCCCAACAATGGAACGCCCCGAGTGGATGAACCTCAACGGGGAATGGGACTATGCCATAACTCCACTCAAATCTTCGCGCCTGCAGTCATTCGACGGAAAGATTCTTGTCCCGTTCCCGGTTGAGTCCCAATTGTCGGGGGTAGAGAGGACTGTCGGCCCGGACAGTGTCCTGTGGTATGCCCGCAAATTCCGCATTCCCTCGAAATGGAAAGGCGACGACGTGCTGCTGAATTTCGGTGCTGTCGATTGGAAGGCAGAGGTGTGGATCAACGATGTGAAAGTCGGAGAGCATACCGGCGGTTATGCCCCTTTCTCTTTCAATATCACGCCTGTCCTTAAGAAAAGCGGAGAGAATACGCTTACAGTTAAAGTGTATGATCCATCAGACAGAGGCACACAACCCAGAGGCAAGCAGGTGGCCAAGCCCGGCGGCATTTTCTACACTCCTGTGACAGGAATATGGCAGACGGTCTGGCTTGAACCGGTGCCGGACTCCTACATATCAAAACTGAAGATTACTCCGGATATCGATTTAAATCAACTCACGGTGGATGTCTCAAGTGAAGGCAAATCTGATTTTGAGGCTTTCGAAGTGGTGGTTTCCGATGGAGGAAAGGAGGCGGCAAAAGCAGTTTCCTTGTCAGGAAATCCGGTGCAGGTGAATATGCCGGAGAATGTCAAGTTGTGGGATACGGAAACGCCTTTCCTCTATGATTTGACAGTGACGGGAATTAAGAATGGAAAGCCTGTTGACAAGGTGGAGAGCTACGCCGCCATGCGCAAAATCTCAATGGGAAGAATGAATGACGGAGTCAACGCAAGCGGGCCGGTCCGTTTTCTCCTCAATAATAAGAAAATCTACCATTTCGGCCCGCTGGATCAGGGTTGGTGGCCCGATGGCCTTTATGCCGCTCCTTCTTATGAAGCGATGGCCTTTGATATTGATAAGACGAAAGACCTTGGCTTCAATATGATACGCAAGCATGTGAAGGTAGAGCCGGAAGCATGGTATGAGTATTGCGACAGAAACGGCATTCTTGTATGGCAGGACATGCCGAGTGGCGGACGTGGACCGGGTTGGCAGAACCATGATTATTTCAAGGGAGAGGAGAGAATGCGTCCGGAAGATGAAGACCGCCAATACCGCAAGGAATGGAAAGAGATTATAGAATCACTATATAATCATCCATCGATTGCGGTTTGGGTGCCGTTTAACGAAGCATGGGGGCAGTATGACACGGTCAATATTGCCAATTGGACAAAATCGCTCGATCCTACGCGCCTTGTGAATCCTGCGAGCGGAGGCAATTTTTTTGATTGCGGCGATATTCTTGACATCCACAATTATCCGGCTCCGACAATCTATCTCGCAAGCTACGGAAAAGCAAACGTGATTGGAGAATATGGAGGAATCGGCCTTGCCCTCGACGGACATCTTTGGATGCCCGACCGCAATTGGGGATACATACAATTCAAGACTCCACAAGAAGTGACCGATGAATATCTTAAATATCTCTCCATTCTCGATAAGCTTTCAGATACGCTCTACACCGGGGCTGTCTATACACAGACCACCGACGTTGAGGGTGAAGTCAACGGCCTGATCACCTACGACCGAAAGAAAGTCAAGGTCGACGAGACAAAAGTGGCTGAGGCCAACAAAGCCTTGATCCGCGCATATTCCGGCAGATAGCAATATAAACTCCAATCTCCTTAAGCCAATGGACTTTAAGACGATAATCCTTATGATGCTTCCGATTCTCGTGTCTGCCTGCGCGGCAGACACGGAGTCGGGGTCAAAAAAGCTGCCAAGAGAGCAGGTGGCGGTGTTCACGTCTACCGACATCAAGCTGCAGAAAAGCTACGAATGGGCCCGCAAGACGGCTTTGTCGTATACCCACGATGGCGCAGACCCGGTCGGTCTGTGGTATGATGCCGCGTATCCGAATCGTGAATCCTTCTGTATGCGCAACGTGGCCCACCAATCGGTGGGGGCGCAAATACTCGGCCTTACGCCTCACAATAAAAACATGTTCAGCCGCCTTGTAGAGAATATAAGCGAGGGAAAGGATTGGTGTGGCTATTGGGAAATAAACCGCTATAATAAGCCTACCCCTGCCGACTACTCCAACGACCGTGAGTTCTGGTACAACCTCGGGGCAAACTTCGACGTGCTACAGGCGTGCCTGAAAATGTATCGTTGGACAGGGGATGAGGATTATGTGTCCGACCGACGGTTTGCCGATTATTATGGCAAGAGCATAAATGAATACGTAAAAAGGTGGTGCCTTTCTCCTGAAGATATAATGTCGAGAAGCCCGTATATGAACTACGGCAGGAATTTCGACCTCAACAACAAATTCCATACGTGCAGGGGAATTCCGTCGTATGAAGAGGAGATTCCGGATATCGCTGTGGGCGTTGATTTGATTGCGGCTCTCTATGCCGGATTCAAGTCTGCCGGGGAATTTGCAGGGGCGACAGGCAACGATTCAATAGCCGGACATACCGAAAATCTGGCAGCCGGCTATAGGCAGCTGCTTGAGGAGAAATGGTGGGATGCCGGCAAATCCTGTTATCATTCACATATGCTGAGCGATGGAAAGATGGAATCCGGAAACGTATACCCATATGTGTTATGGTTTGGCGCTACCGACGATGAACGGCGCCAAAAGCAAATCCTCTCTGATATCCGCGACAGGGAATGGACCGTGGAATATCTGACCTATTTCCCGGCCTTGTTTTATCATCATGGTTATATCTCAGAGGCCTATGACTATCTTACTATATTGCCTACTAATTCGAGCTCTCATTATCCGGAAGTGTCTTTCGGGATAATCGAGGGGTGTGTTTGTGGGGCCATGGGTTTCAATCCCGACTATAAGTCAAGGCGTGTGGCTACGGCTCATAAATGCTTGGATGACTCCACAATATCGGAAATAAGGAATGTCAGGGTATTCGACGGATATATGAGTGTGCTTCATTCAGGCATTGAGTCTACTGAGTTGTCCAACGATACATCTGTCGACGTGGAATGGGAAGCCGCTTTCAAAGGAGACTATGCATATATTGAATCCGGAGGGTCTCTTTATCCGGCCGAAACTCATACTGATTTGAAAGGTAACGTGTTTTCAAAAGCTCTTATCCCCGTGGCTGCTAATGCCAAGGTCCGTGCGGAAGTCGTCAGAATATGATAAAAATTGGTGGAGTTTTTGTTGGATTTATAAAAAAATTACTACATTTGCAGTGTAGAAAAGTTGCACTTCTTTATTGGCGCTTCCAAGGCATCGATAAAAGGCTGACACCTTCACGATTTCACTGTTCCTCCTCCCTAATACTGATATGCGATTGATTATATTCTTGATTTCAATGATTTTCTGCATGGGAGCGTCTTCGTATGCCTCATGTCTTGATGGCCATCAAATCCGGCAGTATACCGTAAATGATGGGCTGTCGTCTAATGCTATCTATTCCATCAGTCAAGATTCTAAAGGAAGGATGTGGTTTGGCACGATCGACGGACTTCATAGCTATGACGGCGCAAGTATAAGACAATGGCGCGACAGCAGTATTCCGACGTTAGGATCTGTGATATACAATATCGTGGAGGATAAGGAAGACCGTCTATGGATAGCCAGCAATGCGGGGCTTGCGATTCTCGACTTGCGCAAGGAGAAATTTACGACATTAGATATCAATCCGGAATCGGGAGTCGGCATAAAATCACGTGTCACTGATGTCATGCGCGATTTTGATGGAAATATGTGGCTGGCCACGGCCGGACAGGGTGTTTTTCGCTACGATCCGCGTACTCGGATTCTAAAGCAGTATCCGGCAATAACGAAAATCAATAGCGACCTTGCCAGATGCCTGATGCAGGACTCATCGGGAATGATATGGGTGGGGACGGTATTAGGAGTCAGCCGCTATAATCCGGTGCAAGACAGATTTATGGCGATAGAATCATCGGATAAAGGCTTCGGAGTTTCCTCTCTTTTTGAAGACAGTCGCCATAACATATGGGCCGGAGCGAGCGGGCAAGGCCTGTTTTTGTATGACCCTGATTCCAACACCTTTCATCAGAAGCTGTCTCCTTCCGATTCCAACTCTCTGTTGCAGGTGAGGGCGATTAAGGAATGGCGACCGGGCGAGTTGATGCTTGCCTCCGATCAAGGGCTTACTTGCTACGATGTGAAGAGCGGCGAGAGTGAGTTGGTCCGAGCTTATCCAGGCAGGGTCAATAGTCTCAGCGACAACTATCTTCAAAGCCTTTTCGTGGATAGGGAAGGCGCCCTTTGGGTCGGGTCATATTTCGGGGGAGTAAATTATGTCGCGCCTTCACAGGGAATGTTTCAGCATTATTATAATGGAAATACTGACCTTGGGGCGCGGATAGTCAGCGTATTGGCAGAAGCCGAAGGCGGCAATCTTTGGGTAGGGTCGGACGATGCCGGCTTATTCCACTGGGATAAGAAATCTAATTCCTTCACTCCGGTCAGAAACCGTCACCTCGATAGCGGATCGGCATATAAAAACATTCATTCCCTTCTTCAGGTTGGCGATAAGCTGATGATTGGGATGTATATGGGTGGGCTTGATGTTCTTGACCTCAAGACAGGAAACTTGAAAAACTATATGGCCGGATCTTCCTCCCGCTCGCTTTATTCTTCCAGTATTTATTCCATTCTTAAGGACGGGGATGGTAGGATTTGGATAGGCACGTCGAGCGGACTCAACAGATATTGCCCTGAAACGGATGACTTCGAGCGTATTTTTGAAGTGCATCCTGCCGATATCGCCTGCATAATAGAAGACAAGAGAGGCTATATCTGGGTGTCAACTTCCGATATGGGAATGTATCGGATGGAGAAGAAGACAGGGAAATGGCAACATTTATCGTTTGATCTGGAAAATCCTGAAAATTCTTTCGGACTCCTTACGAATTCCATCGTCACGGCACATTGCGACAAAGCGGGGGATCTTTGGGTCGGTACGGATGGCGCGGGTCTGTTTCGTTATGATTATGAATCCGGGAAATTCCTGCAAGAGAAGTTGCCAATTCATGGGATAAGGGTTGTCAATAAGATATTGTCTGACGATAAGCGGCTATGGCTTGCCACGACCAATGGACTTTATTGCTACAGTCCTAAGGATTCCACAATTTTTTACTACAACAAGGAATCGGGGTTGCAAGACGATGTTTTCCTGCCTAATTCAGGGATAAGGGCCGACGACGGCACGATGTATCTCGGGGGAATAAACGGATTCAATGAGTTCAATCCTGATCAAATTATCCATAGGCTCGAAAAACCTGAAGTGATACTGACGGATTTCCAGATATTCAACCATCCTGTAGGCCCCGATGCCAAGGATTCACCCCTTGAGGAGTCGATCACGTATGCCTCCGGACTTACGCTTAGCCATAAGCAGCGCATGGTCAGTTTTCGTGTCTCTCCAATGAGTTTCGTGAATCCCGGCTACAATCGTTTTTTGTATAAGCTTGACGGCTTCGACAAGGATTGGATAGAGGCTGATTCCCGTCATCCACTGACATATACCAACCTTCCGGCCGGCAACTATACATTGAGGGTGCGTACGTCCGACGGCAATGGGGGATGGAACGATGATTCGCTTGCCTTTCCCATACGCATGCTTCCCCCTTGGTGGCTATCATTGCCAATGGTTTGTGTCTACGTCCTTGCGATAGTGGCTTTGCTGTTGTTGGTGTATCTAAGGATAATGCGGCGACAGAAAGAGAAGTTGAGAAATCTTGCCGACGTAAAAGACAGGGAGTTATATAAGAGCAAGATGGAATTCTTCACTTATATTGTGCATGAAATACGCACTCCTTTGACTCTTATCCTTTCCCCTTTTGAAAATCTGCTTCGCTCTGAGGGAAAGGTAGCCGATCATCGGTCGCAATTGCTCGTGATGGAGCGAAATGCCAAACGCCTGCTCCACCTCGTCAATCATCTTATGGATTTCCGAAAGATAGAGGCCGGGGGGATGAAATTGATTATCAGGGATATCGACATAAAAGAAGTCCTTGATGATGTAAGCCGGAATTTCATCCCCTCAGCCCAACTTAAGAATATTGAGGTGTCGTTGTCGCTTCCGGATGATAAGTGCATTGCTTCCGTCGACAGGGAAGCGTTTATAGAGATTGTCTCCAACCTTCTTTCCAACGCACATAAATTTGCGAAATCTTATATCGGCATATCTCTCAGAGCCACGGACGACGGTAAATTCAGGCTGTGTATAGGCAATGACGGTCCTGAAATACCGAAGTCGGAACAGGATAAGATATTCACGGCGTTCTATCAGATAGAGGAGACTCGCCCTTCCGACAATATCGGCACCGGCATTGGGTTGCTTCTCGTCAAAAAATATGCAGGGATGATGAATGCTTCTGTATCGGTCAACAGCGGGGATGGAACAGGCACGGAGTTTATCGTGGATTTCATGGCGGCAAAGAATGGGGCGGTTAATGATAGTCTGCCGATGAAGGAAATTGGTATGGAATTGGAGACTGACGCGAAGATTGAGTCCTCTGAAAAGAGGGATAGGATTCTGATTGTTGATGACAATAAGGATATGGTGGATTTTCTCAGTGAAATACTAAGTGAGGATTATGACGTCGATTGCTCTGAAAACGCGGATGATGCTCAGGCTAAAATCAAGGAGCTTATCCCTGATCTCGTAATCTCCGACATAATGATGCCCGGGACGAATGGAATCGAACTGTGCCGACTTCTTAAACATAATATCAACACGAGCCATGTTCCAGTGGTGTTGCTGACAGCGAAGGTGGAAAACATAGATTTTGTCAAGGGATTTGAGACTGGGGCTGATCTTTATGTCACCAAGCCTTTCTCTACGGATGTCTTAAAGGCGCAAATACATTCGCTGCTGCTTAATAGGGAGATTCTGCGAAAGAGGTTTGCTTCCGACCCCGACGTGATAGATGATCTTGTTTCCAATTCCGGGCTTGACAAGGCTTTCTTCGAGAAGGTAAAGGCAAGTGTGGAGGAGAAGTATTCCGACCCGGAATATTCAGTGGATGTTATGGCAAGGGATGCCGCGATATCCCGCACCGGTCTTTTCACTAAGATAAAGGCTTTGACGGGTATGACGCCCAATGAATATATCCGTATGGTGCGGCTGCAAAAAGCTGAACGGCTGCTCGCAACGACGGATATGCGAGTCAACGAGGTGTGTTGGCAGGTGGGTTTTTCTTCCCGTTCGCATTTCGCCAAGTGTTTTCAGCAGAAATACGGCGTGAATCCCAGCGACTATAAATCAAGCCGAATGCGTCAGACCCCGGCCTGACAGCAGATGCCGCTTATTCCACCATCCAGACACGCAAATGAACCATTCCTTCCTCGAAACCTATGGGTTTGCATATGAAGATTCTGCTGTTTAGCCAATTGTACTTAGAATCGCAAGGAGCCTCAAACTTCGGAGACGTGGTGAAATAATTGCCAGCTGAATCGTTGACACTGACTCCGACATTTTTAACGTTTATGAAGCGGGAGTCGTCAGTGAGTAGTGTGTAGACTGCCTCATACGACACCCTGCCGCTTACGGTGTCGACCATCTGATAGTCGGCACCGCCGGGAATAATCTCAGCCTCTATTCCGCCATCCACTTTCCCTCCGGTGATAGGAATCATCACTCTCTTCCCCTCGGGAACATCCCCGACCGTCATTGCGGCGCCACATTTGGCATGGATGTCGAAAACATGCTTAAGACCGATCTCCTTTTCAGAGGCGTTTATGTTGAATCCGAGAAATAGAAAAGCCGCTATGGCAATACGTTTGATTACTTTCATGACGTGAGATTTGTTTGTTGTTTGTCATCCGTTCAGGCGGAGCGTACTCTTATAACGGACAGCTATGCCGAAAGATTTTGGCGAAATCCTGATTGTCGCCAAAAAAACGATATGTCTGTTCTTTTTTTCGCCATTATCCTTGGATAATACATTATTTTAAACTACATTTGCTCCAAATCAAGATAACTATGATAGAAAAGATTTCATTAGTCTCCTTAGCATTGACCTTAATTCTGGCAAATCCTTGCCAGATCAAAGGAGCTGACAACAAACCCGCAGCCGTGAAGCATATCGACAACGGCGGAAGCGGCTTGCTGAAAGCAGTGGCGGTCTCGGAAAAGAGTCTTCCGGGATTCGTGGTCTATCGCCCGCAGGATCTTTATTGGGCGGCAACGAGAGAGAAGGCTCTTCCGGTGCTGATATGGTGCAACGGCGCGTGTGTCGACACCTCCATCGACTATGAAAGGATGCTTATCGATCTGGCATCTAAGGGCTATGTGGTGGTGGCCATCGGCGACATGCAGCTTAGGAAAGGCGACCGCAAAGATGGCCGTACTTCGTCAGTGATGGTGGAGCAGGCCATAGAATGGGTAAAGTCCCGCGCAGCCGACAAAGAGAGTGAATACTACGGAAACATCGACCCCTCACGAATAGCGGCGGCCGGTCATTCATGCGGCGGCGCTCAAGTGCTTGCAAATGCCGGCAGTCCCGACATCAAGACATGTCTGATCCTGAATGCCGGAATGGGCGACATCGAGATGGCCGGGGCTTCTGCCAAGTCGCTAAGCTCCCTGCATGCCCCGGTGTTGTATCTGACAGGTGGCCCCGACGACGTGGCTTATAAAAACGCGCGTCTCGACTACGACCGCATAAGCCATGTGCCGGTTTCATACGCCGATATGGCGTCGGCAGGGCATGGTGGCACCTACGGACAACCCGCCGGAGGCGACTTCGGAAGGATGGTGGAGGCATGGCTCGACTGGAACCTAAAGGGGAGACAGGAAAACAAGCGCATATTTGTCGATGGCGACCTCTCTTCCTTTCCAGGCTGGACGATAAAGAGCAAAGGCTACCACAGCAACGTGAAAGATCTCTGGATCAACAACGGCGAACGGAAAATTTTTGGCGTCAAATCCGAGCCGCAAGGAGATGGAAAAAAGGGTGTGGCAATTGTCAGCCATGGGTTCAACGGTACCCATCATTTTGCAAGGGATTATTTTGACACGCTCAACGGATTGGGCTACACCGTCTATGCTTTTGATTTCCCATGCGGCAGCCTCTATAGCCGGAGCGACAACAATACTGTCAACATGTCGGTCATCGATGAGAAAAACGACCTGAAAGCCGTGGTCAGGCATTTCCTTGACAAGCCAGATACAGACAAGGAGAGGATGGTGCTCATCGGCGAAAGCCAGGGAGGGTTTGTGTCTGCTCTGGCCGCCGCAGAATTGAAAGACACTGTCAGCAGCCTCGTCCTTATATACCCTGCATTTTGCATCCCGGATAATTGGAGCGAGCGTTATAAGACAGTGGAGGAGATTCCCGACACCACCAACCTCTGGAACGTGCCTTTGGGCAAACGTTTTTTCACGGAGATAAGGGATTTCGATGTCTATGGCACCATCACTGGCTATGAGGGTCCCGTACAGATAATCCACGGTTCGAAAGATCCGATTGTTCCGCTTGGTTATTCAGAAGAGGCGATGAAACGATACAAAAACGCCCATCTGGGAGTAATCCCGGGCGCCGGCCACGGCTTCAAACCGGAGGAGAGGGCAGTCTCTAACGAATTCGTAAGAGAATTTCTCGAAATTTACGATGGCTCCCGGCAGAAATAAACCTATAGGAAAAAATCGATAAACAAACGGGTATCCCAAATTTGGGATACCCGTTTGTTTATCGATTGGATTGTGAAAGAAAACGTTTCGGATTAGAACAACGACCAGGTAACGGTCAGGCCTGCCATTACGATGGAGACCATCGACATCAGCTTGATAAGGATGTTGAGCGACGGGCCGGATGTGTCTTTGAATGGGTCGCCTACGGTGTCTCCAACGACGGTCGCACGGTGCACTTCGGAGCCTTTGCCGCCGAAATTGCCCTCTTCGACATATTTCTTGGCATTGTCCCATGCGCCGCCGGCGTTGGCCATGAAGACGGCGAGCACGAAGCCTGCTGAAAGTCCTCCTGTCAGAAGGCCGATAACTCCGGGCACTCCAAACACAAGTCCGACTACTATAGGGGCGACAATCGCGAGTACCGACGGGAAAATCATCTCCTGCTGAGCTCCTTTGGTGGAGATTTTCACGCAGCGGGCATAGTCGGGTTCTGTCGTGCCTTCAAGGATGCCTTTTATCTGACGGAACTGCCGACGCACCTCCTCCACCATATGGGCGGCGGCACGGCCTACGGCATTCATAGTCAATCCGCAGAAGAGGAATGCCATCATGGCTCCGATAAACATGCCGGAAAGCACCTTCGGGCTCATGAGATTCACCTCGAAATAAGTCATGAAATCGGTGAATGTGGCCTGATGGATATCCACGGCTTTGTCGCCGATCTGGATAAATGTCTCTCCAAGACGGGCGATACCGATGCGAATCTCTTCGATGTAGGATGCAAGCAGGGCGAGACCTGTAAGGGCGGCCGAACCGATGGCAAATCCCTTGCCTGTCGCGGCTGTGGTGTTGCCTAAGGAATCGAGAGCGTCCGTGCGACGGCGCACAGATTCTCCAAGCCCCGACATTTCGGCGTTGCCGCCGGCATTGTCGGCAATGGGTCCGTAGGCGTCGGTCGCAAGGGTGATTCCGAGGGTGGAGAGCATACCAACTGCGGCGATTCCGATGCCGTAAAGCCCCATCCCCACGTTGGTGAAATCAAATCCTGAAGCAAACCAATAGCTGAGGATTATTCCGCAGACCACGGCAAGGACAGGCACGGCAGTGGAGACCATTCCAAGACCGATGCCGGAGATAATGACGGTGGCCGGGCCTGTGGTGCCGCTCTCTGAAAGCTTCTGGGTTGGTTTGTAGGATTGTGAGGTGTAGTATTCAGTGGCGCGTCCGATAACGATGCCGACAATAAGACCGACAACAACGGCGCATCCGATAAGAGCCCAGTTGGTTATGCCGAGAGCCCAGAGGATAAGGAAAGTGGCTCCGACTATCAAGACTGAACTGAGGTTCGTCCCGAAAGATAGCGCTCCGAGAAGTTGGCGCATATTGGCGTCCTCTTTCGTGCGGACGCTGAAGATGCCTACGATCGAAAGAAGAATTCCCACGGCCGCGATAAGCATAGGCGCGAGAACGGCCTTAAACTGCATGACCTCATCTCCCTGGGTCATGAACGCGGCTGCGCCAAGAGCGGCCGTGGCAAGGATTGATCCGCAATACGACTCATAAAGGTCGGCTCCCATTCCGGCCACGTCGCCCACGTTGTCGCCCACATTGTCGGCGATTGTTGCGGGGTTGCGGGGGTCGTCTTCAGGGATTCCTGCCTCCACTTTCCCTACGAGGTCAGCCCCTACGTCGGCAGCCTTGGTATAGATGCCTCCGCCTACGCGGGCAAACAGGGCCTGCGTTGACGCTCCCATGCCGAATGTCAGCATCGTGGTCGTGATCATCGTAAGCTTTTGCGGACCGGTGGTCTCAACGAAATAATCCAGGATTATATACCAAAAAGAGATGTCGAGCAGGCCGAGACCTACCACTACCAGACCCATAACGGCTCCGGAACGGAAAGCTACGCGCAGGCCGCCGTTGAGCGACTGGCGAGCGGCATTGGCGGTGCGGGCCGATGCATTGGTGGCTGTGCGCATTCCGAGATAGCCTGCAAGACCGGAGAAGAATCCTCCGGTCAGGAATGCTACGGGCACCCATGCGTTCTGAAGCTGAAACCCGTAGGCCATGATCGAGAAGACAATGGCGAGGACGATGAATACGATTCCGACAATCTTATATTGCTGCCGGAGATAAGACATGGCGCCGACTCTCACGTGGGAGGCGATTTTTGCCATTTGCTCCGTCCCCTCGCTCTCTTTCATCATGCCCACGTAGAAATACCGGGCAAAGAGCAGGGCCACTATCGAGGCCACAGGGACGAGCCAAAACAATAAATTTTCCATGACATCAGGAATTTTTAAGGGTTAATTATTACGAATGTTTTAATCTTTGCTTTTCATATCCCGCACGTCGACGGAGCCCGACGGGCTGCCGTTGTCAAGAAGTTGCTCAATGTTTTTGTTGAGTTCCTTGTTTTCCTCTTTCAGGTAGTGGCATTCGCGACGAAGGTTGAAGTGGCGGCGGTAGAGGAGCATGAGAAAGACGGCCAGCACGAGCAGAGCCGACAGGATAAGCGTGATAAGCTTTTGGCCGGAAGCAAGCTCGGAGTCGCGTTTCTCCACCTCCAGCTTCATGTTCTCCTTTTTCAGGTTGTTGATGTCGTAGCGTATGTGGAGCTCACGGTAGGCCTCCTCGCTTTTGCTGTCGAGCCTCTCCTGAAGCATTTGGTTGTAGGCCTTCAAGGCTTCGAGCAGTGCTGTCTTGTTGTTGGTGGAATCGGCAGCCTCAACGTAGATGCGATAAAGCTCACGCTCGATGCTGCAGTCTTTATTCTTGTCTATGGCTTTCTGGATGTAGGGGATGGCGTCGGCATATTGTTTCTCCGCCATAAGGCGATATACGGAAGGACGGCAGTCGTTGTAGAAATCATCGTTGATCTCTGCATCCTTTTCTGCAAGCTGCGCGCATTTCGTATATAGTTCTTTGACTTGGTCAAGGGTCAGCCCCCTGTAGTTGCGGAGCATACGGCGATAGGATATGTAATAATATCTGTCGTATTTCCTGAATTTCCGTCCCTGCTTCCGATATTTTTCCTCAAGACGTGAAATGATTTCAAGCAGCTTTTCGTCAGCTTCTATTGCCTTTGCCGTATTGCCGTTTTGTGTATGGTTGAGGGCGGCGGTGGTGTAAAACATGTTTTTGATGTAGTAGCGGTCTTCCGGCAGCTTGTTTACCATGTTCTCTAATCGCGTCAGATACTCGAGATAGAGATTGCTTTTTGCTGATTTGCCGAGGAATATTACGACGCGGTAGAGGTCGAGGATATCCTGATAGAGATCTCCAGTGGGAATCATGTCGGCCTTGGGATATTTCAGAAGGACTTTCTGGAAGTCTTCTTCAGGAATATACGTCGCTTCATTGACCGCTTTCGTGACGTTGACGAAAAGTTGCACTCCTTTCCGTTGCTGACGGTCGTTGATTTTTTCGGCTTCAAGAATGAGGTTGTCGAGTTTTGCTTCATTCTTACTTTCCAAAATTGCGAGTTGAGGTATGAACTCTTCGATGATTCCCTGCTTGTCAAGACGTTCGGCTATGGAGAGAATCTCATATCCCACCGGCGCTTTACCGTCTTGCGGGGTGGAGTCGAAGATATCAAGGAGTGTCTTGAGGCTGTCCGAGGGATTTTTGATCATGGCCAGGGTGGAGCGCAGGCTGTCGGCTACTGCCGTCTCTGAGGCAATGGCCGAAGAGGGAAGGAGAGATAGGCTTATTAAAGCGATTGTGGAGAAGATAAATTTAAGGAATTTCACGATGATGTATTATAAATCTTTGAATGATGCAAATTTAGTTAAAATTATTGGATATTGCCCATCTCTGCCGCATAAATGTTGAAAAAAGACAGAAAATTATATCCTTTCACGACGTGCGGGCCCTCACCTCGTCTACATCCTTTATCCCCGAAATGTGGCTTACGATTTTTTGCAGCTCTGAGTAGGAGTGGATTCCGAAAGAAATTTGGATTGTGACGATGGAATCCGTGGTCGAAGAGTTGTAGGAATCAATGTTGAGGTTCAGCTTGTTGGAGATACAGTCTACGAGGTCAAGAAACAGATGGTAGCGGTCTACGGCCTTGACGGTGACAGTGACGTTGTAGAGTGTGCCGTCGGGGATGAAATCCACGCTTACGATGTCGTCCCCGAATTGTGAGGCCAGACCTATGACGGCCTGACAGTCGCGTTTATGGATTGAAAGCGTGCCATCCGTGTCGCGAAAGCCGATGACTTCCTCCCCGGGTATGGGATGGCACACCGGACAGCGTTTGAACTTTGGCTTCGGAAGGCTGCCCAGATAGTCCTTTATGGCTTTTTTTGCTTTATAGGTCACGACCGACTTAAGTTTATCGGGAGTAGGGACTACATCTTCGTCTGTGAATATCTGGACTACGTCGCCACGCCTTAGCGGAGCCTTTATCGAGGAAAGGAAGCCGTTGACGCGGGCATATTTCGCATGGTTGCCTATTTTGTCCGACATTTCGTAGGCGAAGTCGAGGCATGAGGATTTCTGGGGGAGCACCACTGCCTTCCCATTGGGGGAGAAGACCATGATGTCGTCGTTGTAGAAAGAGGCGGTCACTTTCTCCATGAAGTCTATGCCGCAGTCATGCCCGTCTTCAAGGTTGCATCCATGGCTGTTGATATCGTGTAATGCCTTGCGGAATTTTTCAAGCCATACGCCGATTATCTCGCGTCCCTCTTCCGACATGTAACCGAGTCTGGCGTTTCTCGACATCTCCTCGCTCGTGATGTGCACCTCCTGCCATCTTCCGAAGTCGGCAAGAAGCTTTACGTGGAAACTCTGATAGCCATTCTCCTTGGGGGAGTCGATGTAATTGGATATGCCTCCGGGCTTCTCCTTGAAGCGGTCGGTCAGGATTGAATATATCCTCAGGGCCATGGCCTTTTCGTCCATTCCCGGAGGGGTCGTGAAGACAACGTTCGTGAAGTGGCGGTATTTAAGATGGTTGAAGTCATCTCCAAACTTCCTCATCTTTCTCCAGATGCTGTAGGGCTCCCGATATTCCACTTCCACGGAGGCTATTATGCCGGCTTCGGCAAGAGTACCCTGAAGTTGCATCCTGAATCGTTCGAGACGCTGCATTTGTTGTTGGCGGTCGCCGTCTACCAAGGCAGAGATTTCTTCAAAATCGTGCGGACACCTGAACTTGAAGCTAAGGTTCTCAAGCTCGGTCTTCACTTGGTATAGCCCGAGCCTGTTGGCAAGCGGGGCATAGAAATAGTCGGTCTCGCCGGCGATCTTCATTTGTTTGTCGGGACGCATTGAGGAGAGGGTGCGCATATTGTGAAGACGGTCGGCAAGCTTTATCATTATGGGGCGTATGTCGGTCTGAATAGAGTCGAGTATCTGTCGGAAATTATCCACCTGGCGGCTCATTTCATAGCTCTTTTTCTCCTTTTTTGTCAACACGTCGACAAGATAGGCGACATCGTCGCCAAACCGTATGCCGATCTCGCTGATTGAATGCGGAGTGTCTTCCGCCACGTCGTGGAGGAAAGCGGCGATTACAGAGTTGACATCGAGATTCAACTCCTTTGCCGCGATGCCTGCCACGGCTATCGGATGAAGGATGTATGGCTCGCCGGTCTTCCTGACCTGGCTTGAGTGTGCTTCCTTAGCGAGCAGGAAGGCATCCTGCAGGCGCATAAGGTCGGGGGCTGAGATTCGTGGAGCCATCGTGTCGAACACTTTGCGGGCTCTTGTCTCTATAATGGTGTCGTAATCCTTATCCATGGGGCGGTGGGGGCTATGAATGAAACATAGTCGCAAATATAATCAATCCACGCCGATTATACAATGAAGTTGGTTAAACTTTTTTTGTAAAAGTGCCAAAAATCGTTATCCGAGGATTTTTGCCATGAGAATAAGCGCGATCAAGACTGGTGCTGCGAAGCGGATTATGAACAGAATGAGAGGAAATGACTTCGCGGCGATGGTTCCGCCGTTCTCCAATTGCTTTTTGAGGAAATCTCTCGGAGTGGCCCATCCGAGGAAGACGCACGTAAGTATTGCGGCCACGGGGAGCATGATGTTGGTGGCCATGTTGTCGAGGAAGTCAAAGATGTTCATGCCCAGTATGGATATATGGCTGAGCGGGCCTTGCGATAGGGAGCAAAGCGAGCTGAGGAAGAAAAGAGGCAGCAAGACCCAGAGACAGGCTTTGCGGCGGGTTGTCTTGAAATGTTCCTGCACGAATGCCACGGATAC
Organism: Muribaculaceae bacterium; assembly: GCA_009775375.1. GTDB lineage: Bacteria > Bacteroidota > Bacteroidia > Bacteroidales > Muribaculaceae > Lepagella. The sequence goes on from VSPO01000043.1 coordinate 20,119, forward strand.
TTCTCCTAAGGAAATGGTCGACGTAAGGGCCGCAACCATCAGAAGCAGGAAAAACAGGGCCGACCATAGGGAGGAGGCGGGAAGCTGTGCGAACACCTCAGGCAAGGTGACGAATACGAGCGTGGCGCCTTGAAGGCTCTCTCCGGCAAGGCCAAACGACATGACGGCGGGGAAGATGATGAAGCCCATAAGAACGGCCACCAGCAAATCGAGTGCCGAGACCGTGACGGCTGTCTTGACCAGGCGGGTGTCTTTGGGGAAATATCCGGCATACGTGATAAGGATGCCCATGCCGAGCGATAGGGAGAAGAATGCCTGCCCAAGGGCGTTGACCGCAACGGTCGGGGTTATCTTCGAGAAGTCGGGCTTCAGAAAGAAGGCGAGACCTTCGGAGGCGTTGGGAAAAGTCATGGCCACGCAAGCGAATGCCACGAGGAGAAGGAAAAGAAGGGGCATCATAAAGTTGCTCATCTTCTCGATTCCTTTCCTGACTCCGCGCATGAGTATGAAAAGATTGATTCCGATCATGGCGAAGGTGGCTATCAACGGTCGCCAGCTGTCGGTGATGTATTCTCCCATCTTGTGTTGGAAAGTGGCGGAGGCCGTGTCGGAGCTTGCGCCTTCGGGGATGTCGTAAAGAGCTCCGGTCAATGATTGCCAGAAATATTCGAGCGTCCATCCCGCCACGACCATGTAGAACGACAGGATGAGGTAAGAGGCAAGGATAGCCAGTGCCCCGGTGATCCACCATCTGCTGCGTTGCGAAAGTATGCGGAATGCTCCGGCGGCGTCGCTGCGGGTGCCTCTCCCCAGTGCAAATTCCGCCACCATCACCGGGATGCCGAGCAGGAAAACGCATGCCACGTAAAGCAGGAGGAAGGCCGCGCCGCCGTTGGCCTGTGCCTCCGCAGGAAATCTCCAAATATTGCCGAGTCCGACAGCCGAACCGACTGTAGCCGCGATAAGACCTATGCGGCTACCGAATTGTATCTTTTTTGCCATATGCAAAATTATACATAAATCGCGAGATTTATGCCCTCGCATTGAAGAAAAAAGGAAATTTAGAGATAAAAGTCATTAAATTCTGTTAATAGAAAAACGGCTGCCTCGCGACAGACGTTTCATCCATATCATATTTATGCCTCAATCAACAAAATATACCATATGCCTATGCCTGATGATTCATTTCCCGTATTATCTGAACTCTTACTTATAAAAAATCCGGAGACGATTCCAAGAATCGTCTCCGGATTTTTTATTGCAGTGTAGATTTTTTTATTTCACTTCCCATTCGTAGATGCCTGTGGAGTTGTCGGCGGGAAGCTTCACTTCGATTTTGAGGGCGTCGGTCTTGACGGGATCGAAGTTTACGGTGTTGAGGTTGCCCTTCAGCGTGCCGCATTTGTCGGGATTGCCCACAGGTTGCCATTCTCCCTGGCTGTCGCGGTAGTAGAGCGACCAGGACTGAGGCACGCGGCATCCGCCCCAAGGCCCGTCGTCATACCAGAACACCGACGAATTGCTGATCGTGGTGGGCTCGGGGAATTCATAGACCACCCATTCGGTGGAATCTTTCTTCGGCCACCATTGGTAGTAGGGCACGGAACGGTCGTTGGCATCGACAGGAAGAAGACGGTCGTTGATGGAGGATAAGGCAGGTGTCACGTGAGATGCGGATACCTTGCTCTTTGAGGTCAGGGTAGCGGCTGGCTCGGGCGTCGTGGCCATAAGGTCTTGAGGCATCCACACAGCCATTTTGCCCGGCCCGCGATGGTTCCATGCGTAGTAAGGTATCATGGTCAGCTTCACGTTGTCGGCCACGAGTTTGCCGTTGTCGTCAAATTTAAGTGTCTGTGCGTCAGTGATGAGTTCGTTGATGCCGTAAAGCAATTCCGGTTTCTCCACAACTTCTATCTTGGGATCCTGGTTTACGATTACGCTCAGTACGTCGAAGTTATTGTCGGGCCATTCAGCGCAATACACGATGGGTCCGCGCTCGAATGCCACACGGCCTCTGTCTGCCTCTACGGCTGTGTGAGCCTTGACGGTCCTCGGCTCCATGTCAAAGTGCACTTGCACTTTGTCGCCCTTTTTCCATTTGCGGTCGATTGATACGTAGCCTTTCTCAAGAGTGGTGTTGACGGGCTGGCCGTTGACGCTGACAGTGTAGCCAAGGCGTTTGCCGTCGGAATAGCGGTAGAGGTCAGACGGGACCACCTCGCCGCGCACCCATCCCGGGATTCTTATCTTCATGTCGAATGCTCCGGTGCGATTCTTGTCCACAGTGATTGTGATGTCGCCGTTCCAGGGATAGCTCGTGGATTGGGAGAGCACAACTTCCTTGCCTGCCACGTCGAGGTCGGCGGTGTTGGTCATGAAGAGGTTGACGTAGACGTCGCGGTTGTTGACGGCATAGATATATCCGGGCAGCGAAGGAATGAACCTTGCGATGTTCGAGGGGCAGCAGGCGCACCCGAACCATGGCTGACGCTGATGCTGTCCGCGCGATTCAAGGGGATTGGGGTAGAAGAAGGCCCCTCCGTCGAGAGCTACGCCGGAGATAAGTCCGTTGTAGAGCGTGCGTTCAAGCACGTCATAGTATTTCGAATCGCCGTGGAGAAGGAAAAGACGGTAGTTGACGTAGACGTTGCCGATGGCGGCGCATGTCTCACAGTAGGCCGACATATTGGGCAGCTCGTAGTTCTTGCCGAAAGCCTCTCCTTGATGGGTGGCTCCGATTCCTCCGGTGATATAGTATTTCTTGCCGACGATATTGTCCCAGATATTGTCGATGGCCTTTATATATGCGGAGTCGCCGGTCAGTGCGGCTACGTCGGCCATTCCTGCATACATATATGCGGCACGCACTGCATGGCCCACGGCCTCATCCTGCTCTGTCACGGGTTTGTGGGCCTGTGAGTATTCATCCTTGCGAGATGTATGTCCTCGTTTGTCGAGGAAATACTTGGCCTGGTCGAGATATTTCTTGTCGCCGGTGACGAGATAGAGTTTCGCCAGGGCCATTTCCGCTATCTGATGCCCCGGTACGCGTGCCACCTGGCCTGGATTGTCGCCGATTTCGCGGCAGATGCAGTCGGCATATTTGATGGCTATGTCGAGGAAGTTGCGTTTGCCGGTGGCCTGATAGTGGGCGATGGCTCCCTCCACCATGTGCCCGAGGTTGTAGAACTCATGGCTGAGATCTTCCACTTTTTCCCAGCGTTTCGAGCCTGCCCAGTCATGTGGATGTTTGGGATTCATGGTGCGACTTGTGTAGAGGTAGCCGTCTGGTTCCTGGGCTGCCGCTACGATCACGAGCACGCTGTCGATATATTGCTCAAGTTTTTTGTCGGGGAATGTCTGGAGTGTGTAGCTTGCTCCCTCTATGGTCTTGTAGACGTCGGTGTCGTCAAACGACAGTCCGCCGACCTTGATGGTGTCGGAGGGATTGGCGGCCTTGACGAAATTGGTGTAGCGGCCTGTCTCCTCACATTTGCTGAATGCGAGAGGGATGGTCACGTCGCGGCTGGCTTTTAGTCGCTGTCCCCAGAAACTGTCGTTGACTTTTACTGAGGTAAACGGCACCGGGTCGATCGGATAGCCGTGGAGGGAAGACGGTGTCTTGTCTGCTGCGTTTGCCATCAGGCATGATGCCATGGCAAGACACGGGATTAAAAATCGTTTTTTCATTCGATATATGAGTTTTGGGTTGTTCAATGCTTGTATGGTTTTATGTAATGAGATATTCATGATTCTTGCCCGGGGAATTCCTCCCGATAAACATAAAAACATGGTATGTTGAAATTTTCTACAAAGATAATATAAGTTTGTATGAAATTATAGCAATAAATCTTTCATTTGTTAGCTGAAATCGTTCATTTGGGTATTTGAGCTTTCTTCCGATGGCTGCTGAGCCGTTTAGGGCGCTCTTAGGGCGCCCTCTAAGGATAGGATCAGCATTTAGGGGAAAGTCCGTCGTTGTCCTTGAATATCTCGTAATATAGCTTGTTTCCTTCCGGGATTATCCCTTTTAGGTTTACGTTGGTCAGGGTTTTGCCGTCTTTTGTCTCAAAAGCGAAAATATCACGTTCTGTCGTTGCGAAAGAGTTGCCGACGTTTCCGTCTTTGTCAAGCTGATAAAGTCTGCCCGGCACGCTTGCCCAGACAGAGCCGTCGTCGGTGACGCTGAGTGTGAAAATATTTTTGGTGCTGTCTTTGCCGAGGTCCACGGGTTTTTATGTAGTAGTCTTTCTTGTCTGGCAGGTATAGGCCGCTCATTTTTTGAATATGGGAAATAAAAAACGATTGATTAAGAGTATGTTTGAATTTAAACCAAATTAAACATTATGAGGCATAACAAACCCTCAATCAGAGTGTTTGTAGAAG
>VSPO01000044.1 GCA_009775375.1 Muribaculaceae bacterium
TCTGCGGTTTTCATGCCACAAATTTAACACTTTTCTCAAAATTCATGCACCGGGTTTTCGGCTTGAGCCGATAAAACATCCACTCACCTCAATCGCACGAGTTGACACATCCAATGCCAATATTATACGCATAGCAAAAACAGGCAATCTTTCAAAGAAAAAGATCGTGATGTTGGGACATGCACTTCATGAATCACATTTCAAGGGCAGCGAATTAGGTGTCGGCGAATTATGCGTACACCTTGGCAACTTTTTCGGAATGAAGATTACCGCTGAATATGCCCGCAGCTGCTTTACTGATATAAGAAACGACTACAGAGACGGCAAAACCCTTTTCCTTGAGAATATCTACAAGTTGCTCGTTGAAAAAATAGAGAGAGCCATTGATTCCTCTGATAAACTCTATGACAAAAAACGCCGTACTCAAACCATATAAATAAAGCCGATGACGGCACCACTAAACATCCACAGAATTACTGCCCGACAGGTCGATGACTTGTCGGGCAGTAGTCGTAAGTGGTCTTATCTAAGACTTTAGATACCGTGACAAATTGGGGTCTTGCTTTATGCGGGCCAACTCTTCTGTAACAATACGTTTAACATCCGCCTTGATTTTGTCGTAATTGGCTTTGATTGCCTCCTCCATGCAATCGTTGCCGTTTTCATCGCAAAACTCATGGATAACAGGAATTGGCCGCATATTCTTGGATTCCTCATTAACCATATCGGCATCCACCACAATCTCGGCGTTGAATATTTTCTGCTCAATACGTTCATCGAAATTATCGCAGACGGCACCGACAAACATACCCTGCGTTAGCGTGGATATTTTGCTTGGCGGAATGATTGAATCCATCTGAGTGTTGAATGAGGTAGATACATCCTGCCGGTTGATTGAGATTGACTGACGCTTCTGGAGCACCTTGCCGAAACGCTCGGAAAGAGTCTTGGCAGTAGAACCCACAACTTGGCCCGAAAAGATATTTCCGACAGTGTTCATCACAACCGCCGCCTCCGGCTTGCCATAGTCGCGTTCCAACTGGCTGAAATCTTGAAAGCCAAGACACACGGCAACCTTGTTGCTTCGCGCCGTGGCTATAAGATTGTCCAAGCCTTTGAAGTATATCGTGGGCAGTTCGTCTATTATCACCGAAGACTTTATCATCCCCTTTTTGTTTATGAGTTTGACAATGCGCGAATTGTATAAGCCCAATGCTGCACCGTAGATATTCTGACGGTCAGGGTTATTGCCTACGCATAATATTTTCGGAGCTTTGGGATTGTTGATGTCGAGAGTGAACTCGCTGTCAGACATCACCCAGTACAACTGTGGTGAAATCATGCGCGACAGCGGAATCTTAGCCGATGCTATCTGACCTTGCAGCTGGTCTTGTGCGCCGGATTGCCAGGCATCCATGAATGGGGAAAGGTAATTCTCCAGTTCGGGATAGCTTGTAAGGATGGGAAATATATCTTCATAGCGACGGTTTAGGAACTCGATGGCATGAGGAAACGTGCAATACTTTCCGTTTTCATAGATGCGGAGATACCAGATGATACTTGCCAAAAGGATTATGGGTGACTCCACAAAGAAGTCTCCCTGCTTCTGCACCCATGTCTTGTTGAGATTCAAGAGGATAGTATAGGCCGACTCATAGGCGTCGGAGATGTCGGTCATAAACGCCGGATGAATCGGGTTGCAGCGGTGGCTGCGGCGCGGATCATCGAAATTTATGACATAGAATTTAGGTTCTATACCATATTTTTCCTTGTATTTGTCCCGATTGCAGAGCAAGCGGTTGTACGCTATGATTGACAAGTCACAGAACTTGTAATCATAGATATACATTGAGTAACATTTGTCAATCTGCTGCCGGATATAGCTGTTGACAATAGCATAGGATTTCCCGGAGCCGGGAGTGCCGAGTACAATAGTCGCCCGGAATGGATTGATAATGTTAATCCACCCTTTGTTCCATTTTTTTCGGTAGAAGAAACGTGTAGGCAGATTCACCGAATACTCGTTATCCATAAGTCTGGTTTCCTGTTGGAAAGATTCATTCTCCTCGTTGAAGCGGTCGTCCATCATGTTGTTCTTCAGCATACGGCTCATATACACCCCGCCAATCAGCATAAGGATATAACCGATGATTGTGGTGAAAATGTAGCAAAGGTGCCAGCCTATACCCGGCATCCACCAGTTGAGGAAGAACAACGCTACACCCGTTGACAGGAAAATCCAGATATGGATCCATTGGATTTTTTCGTTCTTCACTCCTTTTGTGCCTACGCACGAAAGACCGAGGAACAGGAGCGTCCACCATTTGGAACTCCACGGGCTGCTGAACAGTCCGCCACCTTCATTAAGGTTACAGAGAATCTTCATTGTCTGCGGGTCAAATTGCCAGTTGCCTATAATGTCGTGGCAAAACCAGTAGATGTTAGCCACAACTAATATGATGCTGAGCCCCCGGAGCAAGTCCATTATTTTGGCCAGTGCCCGAAGGTCGTCTTCTTGTTGACTCATAATTGTAGAATTTGTTTGAGGGGTTAATGATTATTATAGTTTTAGGCCGCGACGCTTTTTCTTCTTGCGACGCTGCATCTCTCGGTAGAAGGCTTCTTCCTCCGCATTGAAGCCGGGGCCGACATGGAACAGGTCAAGACCGGGAATGGATGGTGCATTTTCATAATCGTTGGCATTACTCTGTGGCCGTCGGTTCTGCGACTGTGAGGCAGTGGCCGAATTCGGTTGAGCGGAGTTGCCAGTGAATGGTGGCTGCCCGGCATCCGGTTGTGCGGATTGCCGCGTATTATCATGTTGCGGCTGCTGAACATCTGGCAGCAACGGCATCGGTCGCTCCTGCGGATTGTTGAACCTTCTTTCAAGGGCATTCGCTGAGAATTCCTTGCCTAATCGGGATCCGTTCAGTACCGTTTTCGTGTTGTGGTCTATGAACGTCGCCCCATAGATGCGTTCTTCTTCAGTGTAGCGCAAAACAAGGTCGATATTCTTTTCTTTTAGTCCTGCAATGAAATCCTCCTTGCTGGCTGTCGCGTTCATGACATCGGCAACCATTCTTTTTGTGGGCTCTATATCAATCTTTTCCTTTGCTTTCAGATAACGTTGCTCAATAGCCTCTCGACCGGAGAACTTACCGAGACGGGAGGCCTTGAATGGTGATGTGATGGTCTTGCCGTCATCATCCGTAGCGAAGTACACAAGTCCATGATATTCCCTGCCGTTCACACGACCGTCGGCTTCCTCACATCTTACATTGTATAATGAGAGGATGGCATTGTATTCACCGAGGGTCTGGAATTTCCAGCGCATACCAACCATCTTGACGGTGTTTGCAACCTGACGCTTGATGTCTCCGTTTGGATCAATCTTTGAAATCGGCATGTCAGGAGTTATCTTCTGACGCTCCGCTGACTTCAAGCCATATTTCTTTTCAAGCTCGCGACAAATGTCCTTGCTCTTGTAGAAATTGTTCCGGTCTGACACACAAGTTCCGTCAGTCTTCACACGCAGGGCCACAATGTGAATGTGGTGACGGGCTATGTCGGAATGTTTGTAAACCATATACGGCATATCTGCAAAGCCCATCTTTTCAAGATACTCACGGGCAATCAGTGTAAACTCGGCATCGGTAAGCACATCTTCGGGGTGCGGATTCAACGAGATATGCACCATTGGCCGCTCGGTGCGTGTGGCGGTTGGCATCCAGCCTTTGAAATCCTGATAGGCACGGTTGATGTTCACCCTCCCCGTGCCGTCATTATAGATTTTATTGGTAGCCAACAGCCGCCCGTCCTCCTTGTTTATCTTCTCCGAATTATATACCAATGCCCGGTAGAGGGAATTTCCTAACGATATTTTTGCAACCACTCCGCATCAAATTTTTCGGCCAGTTCCACAATCTTATGACTGACTCCCACCAGTTCCTTAGTATGTTTAACAAGCTCACGAATGGTGCTGGTGGCTCTCTTCTCGGTGAAATTGTCGCGCAGTGCCTTCACAGCCTGGTCGTATGCGACACCTATGGTGCGGTATTGCGCATTGAGGTCTGAAAGACGGTCGATGAAGATACGGCTGTTCTCATCCACATAGAAAACCTTGAAAGGCTTGCCGAATATTAGAAGTTTGATGAACGCCGACATTGACTCGACTTCTGATTTTTGGTGCATGGCTTCGAGCTGCACCTGCTCTGCCGCGTTGAAGTTGACGGAGCAACGGAACGCTATGGGGTCAATCTTTGGATGTCTCCCCGCTTTTGTCTGGATGTTTTTACTCATTTGTCTGGAGATTTTAGTGGGTTTGTGAAAGAGTCAGGAAACAGCCCGGCACCGCAGGTTGGATTAAGGATGCGACTTTGGAGCAATCCGTCTACGGTTGAAAACCGGCAAGGGTCGAAGTGCTGCAATTTCAATTGTTTGCAGCAGGAGACATACCTTGCAGGGTACATGTGTACCTCAGAAACAGGAGAGAAACAGGAACCAATAAATCATGTATGAATACGGCGCCGGTCTTGCCGCATTCGGCTATGTTCTCTGATGAAGATTCAACGGATTTTCACTGCCCGGACAGTTCTTAAATTCTTCCGATGCAAAATTACAGCCATTTCGTCATAATTTCACTATGGTGAAACTGTACAAACAATTACAACAACTGTATCTATGCTGACAAGAGCCTCTGAGCATTAGGATTTTACGAATTTGCGTATTTACTTTGCATCGTCAAATCACAACAGAGACCTCCAAAATGGGTCGCAAATTAGGTGAGATATTGAGTTGTCTTGAACGAGAGTGATAAGTCTGAATATAGATGGATTCCTCTCTCAATGGAGTTATCTCGGTCTCTATAGATAGATTTATCGATTCATCGACAACTCGATTTATAGATGGGAAGACAGAGAGATTAGTCAATCATCAACTCCGGATATTTATCTGCCGATGCAGAGATTTGACAATAACGAAACAGATTCACCAATAGCGTGAGTCGTAGAAAAACACTCAGGTTGAGTTTCAGCCGGTCGAACAGTGGCAACCGAGTGATTAGCCAAGCGGAAAGAAGGCCGATGGCGACTGTTGGCAGAATTGTCCCATCCCCAAACTATTTATCAACCCTTTAATTCCGTAAAGAATGGCAAAACCACTTTATGTTGCCGTGTCCACTCAGAAAGGTGGAGCCGGCAAAACGACACTTACGGCGATTCTCGCCAGCTACCTTTACTATGTGAGGAATATAGATCTCGCAGTGGTAGACTGCGACTATCCCCAGTGGAGCCTCTTCAGACTCCGCGAAAGAGACCTTGCCCTCTCGGAGAAAAGCGAGAGGATGCGCAAGGCCGTCCATGACACATGGAAAGCCCGTGGACTTTCCCCTTACATCATCGAGCAAAGCACCCCGGAAGATGCGCTGGAATATGCAACCATGCTCGGTGACACAGCACCCGCGCCGCAGATTATTTTCTTTGACCTGCCGGGAACTATCAACAACAAGCATGTCATCAACCTCATCACGCGGATGGATTACATCTTCTGTCCGATGACCACAGACCCGCTTGTGTTTGAAACCTCGGTCACATTCGCCAACAACGTGCAGAACCAGCTTATAGGCACAGGCAAAGCCGGCTCCATAAAGGGACTTTACATGCTGTGGAATCGTGTCACTTCCCGTGAGCGCAGCAAACTCCAGACACTTATGGAAGGCTTCATCGGCAAACTCGGTATCCCGGTGCTGGAGACCGCCCTCCCTGACAGCTCCAAGTTCCGCAAGGAGGGGCAGGCAGACAAACGTATGTCGGTATTCCGCTCAACAATCATGCCCCCTGACCGTCCGCTTCTGAAAGGCAGCGGCATCGACGAACTTGTCTCTGAAATATCCGGCATCATAGGAATCTGAAGACAGTATGGCAAGTGATAAGGAACTCAATGCCCAAGCGGAGGACTTTCTCAATGCGATGGCACCGCGCCCTGTGCCGCCCGCCTCCCGGAAGAAACACACAGGGATAATTGAGGAAGAGAAGCCGATAACCAATGATGAGGATGCTTTCCTAAACAGATATATCCTCAACCGCTCAAATTCCATTTGTGACAAACCGTCACGGCAGGTGCTTATAAATAACGACCTGCACCTGCGACTCCAGAGATATGTATCAAAAGTGAGCGGTGGACGCGGGGCATTGTCGAATTTTCTCAACAATATCCTCACAGAGTTTATCCAGACCCATGAGGATGTGATGTCAAAGACATTCGCAAGATACAACAATGAAAAATTCTAATCACCCACTAAAATCCAAATCTATGTTTTTCAAAAAGAAAAGAAAGCCCAAGCCGGAGGCCGTGATTCCACCGGCTGAAAATTCGGTCAAGATTCTTGAGGCAGCCAACTCCGGAACTGCAGTGAAGGACGAGCTGTTTGCGCGGAAAGTCAATTACATTGTGAGGTATCTCTCACGCAACCGCATTGATGCTCCACGCAAGGGAATCTTCGTGAACCGTGAACTGGTCCACAAACTCGCTGACTATGTGCATATCATAAGTCAAGGTGAGGCGTCAATCGGTGCATATGTGGAAGAGATTATACTTGACCACATCAACCGCAACAAGGAGATACTGGACGCTTTGTTTGAAATTAATCATCCCAACCGCCTATGAAAGTCCTGCTCTCTGTATTGATTATCCTCAATCTCATTGTCATCTGGTTCTTCATCATCAAAGGCAATGTGAGATTCTCTTTCGGCGCTGATAAAAAAAAGATACAAGCAGAGGCAATCACTCGACTCCCAACTGAATATGAGGAGATAAAGAAAGAAATCAGTGAGACAAAGGACGAAGTCGAATCGCTCGTTCCCAAGTCGGTAATCCGTGTAGATGAGCTGCGTAAAGTTGTCAGCGAGATTCTTCCTGATATGGTGAAAAAGGAAGTTGCAGAGGCACTTCATGAATCTGATGTTGAGTTTGACGACTCCCCCTACGAGCCAATCAAGAAGAAGTTCAAACCTGTGGATGATATCGACAAGGCATTTACGGATGAGCGTGTCGCAACACCGGCAACAGGGCAGCAAGCCGCCCAAGCCGAAGATGATGAGTCTGTCCCGGCGTTTGATGAACTTGACAGGAGTCTGAAAATAATCTCAGACAAAAAAGCCACACCCGAACAAAAGGCACACGCTTTGAAGGTGGCCGTGACCTTGGAGGACTCCAATATCATAGTTGCACTTCCAGAACCGCTACACAGTCAGTTGGTGGATATGTTCTCCGAGTACCATGCAAAGGAAATAGACAGCAATTTCCAGACTGAGGAGGAGGTTATTGTACCTGTCAACAATCCCAAGCCAAAGAAAACCGTCAGGACTCCACAGAAGATTCCTGACGACATCAAGGACTTCAATCCGTCGAATTATTGACAAACACTAAAATCCATACAAATCAAGTGAAACCCGTGACGGATGCTATCCCCATTCCGTCACATATACCAAGACAATTTATGATTAAAAGAAAATTTCTCACACTGCTGCTAATCGCGGCAACCGTATCAAACTCTTTCGCCGCCGGCAACGGCATGGCGGGCATCAACGAGGCTACCTCAATGGTTTCCAGCTATTTTGACCCAGGCACCAAATTGGTGTATGCCATCGGTGCGGTGGTCGGACTCATCGGCGGTATCAAGGTCTATTCCAAGTGGTCGTCTGGTGACCCCGACACCAGCAAGACCGCCGCTTCGTGGTTCGGAGCGTGCATCTTCCTCATCGTGGCTGCTACAATCCTACGCTCATTCTTCCTCTAATGGCCGAGTATTCAATCAACAAGGGCATTGGTAGAAGCGTGGAATACAAGGGATTGAAGGCTCAGTATCTGTTCATCTTCGCCGGAGGTCTGCTCGGTATGTTCGTGATTTTCGTAATCATGTACGTCATCGGCATCTCGCAGTGGGTCTGCATAGGCTTCGGCATAACAGTCACCTCAATCCTTGTGTGGCTCACCTTCTACCTCAATGCCAAGTACGGGCAATACGGACTGATGAAACTTGCGGCTGTGAAATACCATCCGCGCTATATCATCAACCGTCTTCGCCTTAACCGACTGATTAAAGGAGGAAAGAAATGAGAAACAAGTTAAAAGCAACCACTTTAGAATCGAAATTGCCTTTATTGGCTGTCGAACACGGCTACCTCATCTCAAAGGACGCGGACATTACCGTGGCCTTTGAGGTGAGCCTCCCGGAACTGTTCACCGTGACATCGCAAGAGTACGAGGCGATGCACTCGGCATGGTGCAAGGCAATCAAGGTCCTCCCTCATTTTTCGGTGGTGCATAAGCAGGACTGGTTTGTCAGCGAGAATTATCGTCCTGAATTGGATAAGGATAATCTATCCTTTTTGGATAGGAGTTTTGAGCGCCACTTCAATGAGCGTCCGTATCTCGCCCACAAATGCTACCTGTTCCTGACAAAGACCACAAAGGAGCGTATGCGCCAGCAAAGCAACTTCTCGACATTATGCCGTGGACGAATCACTCCGAAGGAGCTTAATCACGAGATGATTGTCAAGTTCATGGAGTCGGTGGAACAGTTCGAGCGCATCATCAATGACACCGGCTACATCAAGCTGCGCCGATTGAACGATGATGAAATTGTAGGTACTTACAATTCATCGGGCATCATAGAAAAGTATATGGCTTTATCTATGGGTGATGTAAACTGCCTTGAAGATATAGACCTCTCGGCAAAGGAGATGCGGATTGGAGATAAGATGCTGTGCCTGCACACGCTTTCAGATACCGAGGACTTGCCCGGCAAGGTCAGTACCGACAACCGATATGAGCGGTTATCAACTGACCGAAGTGATTGCCGATTGAGCTTCGCTTCTCCGGTGGGATTGCTGTTGCCCTGCAATCATATCTACAACCAGTATGTGCTGATTGACGACCACGACGAGAATCTGGCAAAGTTCGAGAAAACGGCAAGAAATATGAACTCGCTTTCAAAGTACAGCCGTTCAAATGCCATTAACAAAGAGTGGATAGACCGCTATCTGAATGAAGCTCACTCATACGGACTTACCTCCGTCCGCTGCCACTGCAACATCATGGCTTGGAGCGATGATGCCGAGGAACTGCGCCGGATAAAGAATGATGTCGGCGGTCAGCTCGCCACTATGGGGTGTATGCCGAGGCACAACACCATCGACTGCCCGACACTGTTCTGGGCGGCGATACCCGGCAATGAGGCCGATTTTCCTGCCGAGGAAAGTTTCTACACCTTCATTGAGCCTGCGGTATGCTTCTTCACTGCGGAGACAAATTACCGTTCCTCCCTATCTCCTTTCGGGATAAAGATGGTTGACCGCCTTACGGGTAAGCCCATCCATCTGGATATATCCGATGAGCCGATGAAAAGAGGCATAACCACCAACCGCAACAAGTTCATTCTTGGCCCGTCGGGTAGCGGCAAGTCGTTTTTCACCAACCATTTGGTGCGCCAATACTACGAGCAAGGAACCCATGTGCTGCTGATTGACACCGGCAATTCCTACGAAGGACTGTGCAACCTTATCCACAACCGCACCCACGGAGAGGACGGTGTTTATTACACCTACACAGAGGATAACCCAATCTCTTTCAATCCGTTCTATACGGACGATGGCGTGTTTGATGTGGAGAAGAAGGACAGCATCAAGACGCTGCTGTTGACGCTATGGAAGTCTGAAGATGATAAAGTTACAAAGACTGAAAGCGGCGAGTTAGGCTCGGCTCTCTCGATGTTCCTTGACAAGATGGCGAAAGACCGTGACATTGTGCCGTGCTTCAATTCGTTCTATGAGTTCATGCGCGACGATTACCGGGATGAAATGGCAAACCGTCCGATACCCATCTACAAACAAGACTTTGACATTGACAACTTCCTGACAACCCTTCGGCAATATTATTACGGTGGTCGTTTCGACTTCCTGCTTAACTCAAAGGAGAATATCGACCTTTTGAACAAGCGGTTTGTAGTCTTTGAAATTGATGCCGTGAAGGACAACAAGGAACTTTTCCCGGTGGTGACGATCATCATCATGGAGGCTTTCATTAACAAGATGCGAAGGCTCAAAGGTGTACGAAAGATGCTTATATGTGAGGAGGCTTGGAAGGCTCTTTCTTCGGCTAATATGGCTGAGTATCTGAAATATATGTTCAAGACCGTCCGAAAGTATTTCGGCGAGGCGGTGGTGGTTACGCAGGAGGTTGACGACATAATATCGTCACCGATTGTCAAGGAAACCATCATCAACAACTCCGATTGCAAGATACTTCTCGACCAGCGCAAGTATATGAACAGGTTTGACCAGATTCAGGAGTTATTGGGTCTGACCGACAAGGAGAAGGCGCAGATACTCAGTATCAACATGGCGAACAATCCCAATCGCCTTTACAAAGAGGTGTGGATCGGCTTGGGCGGCACTCAATCGGCGGTCTATGCCACGGAGGTGTCGCCGGAGGAATATCTCTGCTACACCACCGAGGAAACGGAGAAGATTCAGGTGCTCAACAAGGCTGCCCAGTTAGGTGGCAATATCGAAAGTGCGATAAGGGTGCTTGCCAACGAAAAAAGAGAAGGCAATGTATGAAGGCTCTGAAACTCATAATCCGCATTGCCGCAGGTGTCGGCACTATTCTCGCGGCCCTCCTGACCGCTGCCGTCTGGCTGTTCTCAATCCTCGCAAGAATGATAACGGGCATAGCCCGCAAAATCCAATAACACAAAATCCGAAAAGAATGAAACAGATAAAATTTCTATTCCCGATAATCGCCCTTCTCCTGATGCTCGGCACAGGCAGGGCAAACGCCCAATGGACGGTGATAGATCCGTCAAACATCGCCCAGAGCATCGTCAACTCGTCGAAGTCGCTGGTGCAGGAGTCAACGACCGCGAAAAATATGGTTGCGAATTTTCAGGAGACGGTCAAGATATACCAGCAGGCGAAGAAATATTACGATGCCCTCCGCGCCGTCAACAACCTTGTCCGCGACGCACGCAAGGTGCAGCAGACCGTCCTGATGCTTGGCGACATATCCGGCTACTACGTCAACAACTACAAGAAGATGCTCACGGATCCCAACTATACCTCCGCCGAACTGTCGGCAATCGCCTCCGGCTACACGAGGATATTGCAGGATGCAACCGGGGTGCTGAACGACTTGAAGCAGGTGGTGAACATCACCACGCTGTCGATGACCGACAAAGACCGCATGGATGTGGTCGATGACTGCTACAATGAGATGAAGCGCCTGAAATCCCTGACGCATTACTACACCAACAAGAACATTTCGGTGTCCTACCTCCGTGCGAAAAAGAAGGCCGATACCCAGCGCGTGGTGTCGCTCTACGGGGATGGCTCCGAAAAATACTGGTGATGCTTATGACAAATTCAATATTATGTGCGATTGACTTTTCTAATCTGCACACAATACTCCGCTCCCTCTACGATGAGATGATGCCGCTGTGCGAGGATATGGCAGGTGTGGCACAGGGTATAGCCGGACTCGGCGCGCTGTTCTATGTGGCATACCGCATCTGGCAGGCGTTGGCACGGGCAGAGCCGATTGATGTGTTCCCGCTGCTGCGTCCTTTCGTTATCGGCTTCTGCATAATGTTCTTCCCGACCGTCGTGCTCGGAACTATCAACTCGGTGATGTCGCCGATTGTGCAGGGCACCGCCGGGATGCTGGAGGGGCAGACCCTCGACATGCAGAAGTACCGGGAGGAGAAAGATCGTCTGGAATACGAGAAGATGATGAACGACCCTTCCACCGCCTACCTTGTAGATGACGCGGAGTTTGACCGCCAGATTGATGAGTTGGGCGTGACGGAGATAGGCACAGCCGCCGGAATGTATATCGAGCGTGGAATGTATAAGGTCAAGAAGGCGATACAGAATTTCTTCCGCGAACTGCTGGAGATGCTGTTTCAGGCTGCGTCGCTCACCATAGACACGATAAGGACATTCTTTCTCATAGTCCTTGCTATACTCGGCCCGATTTCATTTGCAATCTCCGTGTGGGACGGCTTCCAGCACACCCTCGTCCAATGGATATGCCGATACATCCAGACATACCTTTGGCTTCCCGTGGCAGACTTGTTTTCGACAATCTTGGCGAAAATTCAAGTGCTGATGCTCCAGAATGACATATCGGAGCTGACAAACAACCCCAACGCTGACCTTGACGGGAGCAACACCGCGTATGTCATCTTCATGATTATCGGCATAATAGGCTACTTCACAATCCCCACCGTGGCAGGATGGATAATTCAGGCCGGAGGCATGGGAAGCTACAACCGAAACGTGAACAACGCGGCTATGCAAGGTGGCTCATGGGCCGGTAGTGTGGCCGGCGGCGTAGCCGGAAATGCCGTAGGCAGAGCCGGGAAACTACTAAAGTAAGCATATTTAAGTCATAAGTCAGAGTTATGAGTGACAAAGTGGTCGCTCCGGTTGACTACTTCATAACTCATCACTCTGACCTAATACCTAATTAAAATGGAATTCAAATCACTGAAAAATATCGGGACCTCCTTTCGGCAGATAAGGCTGTTCGGCATTGTCGTGATGTCGCTCTGCGCATTGGTCGCAATCGCCGCAGTGGTGCTGTCGCTGAACTTCGCCGAGAAGCAGCGCGAGAAGATCTATGTGCTTGACAACGGCAAGAGCCTGATGCTCGCCTTGTCGCAGGATATGGAGCAAAACCGCCCGGCGGAGGCAAGGGAGCATGTGCGGCGCTTCCATGAACTGTTCTTCACCCTCTCGCCCGACAAGTCGGCGATTGAGCACAACATCAACCGCGCCATGTCACTGGCCGACAAAAGCGCCTACAACTATTACTCGGACTATGTGGAGAAAGGCTACTACAACCGAATCATAGCCGGGAATATCACACAGGTGCTGAGGGTTGACAGCATAGTCTGTGACTTCAACGACTATCCGTATGAGGTGAGGACTTACGCGCGGCAGATGATAATCCGCCAGAGCAACGTGACGGAAAGGTCGCTGATAACCCGTTGCCGTCTGGTTAATTCCAACCGCTCGGACGACAACCCCAACGGCTTTCAGATCGAGGGACTGACGATACTTGAAAACAAGGATATAATAACCACCAAAAGAACTTTATCCCAATAAAAAAGACTCCAATGAAAGAAAAAATCAAAAACATAGTGACGCCCTTATATAATAAGGTGTGGCACTCCCCGAAGGGGAAAATCAGGGAGAGGATCAAAAAGGCGTGCGACGACCTTCCGCGCAACCAGCGGCTTATGGTCGTGACGGTGCTTCTCTCGGCCTTCATACTTACCGCCTTCTTCGTGTTCGGGAATGCCTGTTACAGAATGGGCGCCGGACACGCCCGGAAGTCAATCGAGATTGAGCATATCCGGCAACTGGACTTACCAACCGACAAAGCAGTTGAATATGAAGATGCTCGATGAACTCCGTGCCCGGCTCACGCCCAAGACTCCGGCTGAACGTGAGCGGCTGAAAAGGATAGCGGTCTATACGGTGCTGTGCCTCTCGTGCCTTGTCTGCATCTGGCTGATATTTGCTCCAAGCGGTGATGATGATGCCGTAAAGGGTAAGGCGAACACCGAACTGCCGGACGGCACAACCGACGGTATGCCGGAGACAAAGATTGAGGCATATCGGCAGGACGAGGACGCAAAGGAACGTGCCTCGCGTCAGGCAAACCTTGTCCAGATCTCGGAATCGCTCGATACAATCCAGCAGCCGCAGAATGATACTGTGCCGGATGAAATCCAGAACTCGGCTGACGCTTACCAACAGGCACAGGCATCGTTGCAGGACTTCTATATCCCTGAAACATCGGAAGCCGATTTGCAGGTGGCGGAGTTGCAGGAACGCATCGCCGAACTGGAGATGCAGCAGTCACAGCCGGACTACGGTAAGACCGCCCCTAATGAGATGGAATTGCTTGAACGCTCATACCAGCTCGCGGCGCAGTATATGGGCAACGGCAATAATGGCGGCAATCCACAACCTCCGGCACAACAAGAAGAAAAAGGCAAAAGGAATGTGCAGCCTGTGGCGCAGGTCAGCCGCAATGTCATTTCCTCACTGTCGGCAACATCTTCAAGGACTTTCAACACTTCGGTAGGTGGCAAAAACACTTCTGCCAAGAATACCATCGCCGCTGTGGTAGCATCCAACCAGAGCGTTGTTGACGGTGAGAGTGTCAAGCTCCGTACCACAGAGCCAATGTGGATTGGCTCCAGACTGATACCGCGCAACACCACAATCACCGGCTACGCCCGTATTCAGGGTGAGCGGCTTGAAATCGAAATTACTTCGGTTGAGTGCGAAGGCTCGATCTACGATGTGGAGTTGCAGGTATATGACTCCGACGGACAGGAGGGCATCAATATCCCGCAGTCAATGGAGAGTGACGCGCTGCACGAGATAGGTGCCAACATGGGCAGCACTATGGGCAGTTCCATAAACATCTCCACCAATACGGGTGCGCAAATTGCATCCGATGTGGGCAGAGGACTCATCAACGGCGTGTCGCAATACCTGACAAAAAAACTGCGGACGGTGAAAGTCCACCTCAAAGCCGGATACCGCGTAATGCTCCACCAGCCCGAAGATTTATAAAAACCACTAAACCCAAAATAAAAAACAGATGAAACTGAAAACATTTATCATTTCCGCCATTGCCGTATTAGGAATGGCTGCCAACGCCTTTGCAAAAGGCAAAGTGACCAAAAACACCGATGTCAACGTGTCGCCTGACACTGAAACCGTAACCGAACACGACCTGAACGTGTACGGATCCAACTACACCGACGGCGACAAGTTCGACGGCCTTACCCGAAAAGTCGGCTTCGACCGCATGATACCGCCTCATGCTCTGGAGGTTGCGTACAACAAGACCACTCACATCATCTTCCCCAGCGAGATTGTGTATGTCGATTTAGGCAATGAAAACCTTGTCGCCGGACTCGCCGATGGTGCGAAGAACGTGCTGCGTGTCAAATCTGCATTCAAGTCGTTCAAGACCGAGACCAATCTTTCGGTAATCACCGAAGATGGGAGCTACTACACTTTCAATGTGAAGTTTGCGAAAGAGCCTTTGCTCCTGAGCATCGAGATGACCGATTTTATCCACGATGGGGAGGCTGTCAACCGTCCGAACAACGCGCAGGAAATCTATCTGGAGCGTTTAGGCTCGGAGTCGCCGATGCTTGTCAAGCTGATTATGAAGTCAATCCACAAGCAGAACAAGCGCGAGATTAAGCATATCGGGAGTAAGCGCTTCGGGGTGCAGTTCCTCCTGAAATCAATCTACACCAACAATGGATTGCTATATTTCCACACCGAAATCAAGAACACTTCCAACATCGCCTTCGACATTGATTATGTGTCGTTCAAGATTGTGGATAAGAAGGTTATCAAACGTACCGCCATGCAGGAGCAGGTATTGGAGCCGTTACGCGCCCAGAACTATGTGACGGTGGTAAGCGGCAAATCTTCTGAAAGAACAGTGTTTGCTCTGGAGAAATTCACCATTCCCGACGACAAGCAGCTTGTTATCGAGGTCGCCGAGAAAAAAGGCGGCAGACATCAGTCCTTTGTCGTGGAGAACGAGGATATTGTGAGAGCCAACGTGATTGACGAACTTTCAATTCAGTAATCCATGAGAAAAGCGATGATAATCTTCGCTGCCATGCTTGCCCTGTTCACGGGGCGGGCAATGGCCCAGCGATGCCTACCCGGAATGTCGGCGGTCGAGGTAAAGGCTAATATGGTTGACGGTTTTTATACCGGTAATTCCAGAAATTGCGGTTACTCCTTTGGAGTGTATTATTCCGTGTTCAAGGGCAATGCCAACAGTTGGAGCTTCGGATGCGAGTACCTCCAGACCTACAAACCCTACGGCGAGAAAGGGCGTATCCCGGTGGCGCAGTTCACAGGAGAGATTGGCTATAACCTCCACCTAATCAGTGACTATTCCCAAACATTTCACCTCTATGGTGGTGTGTCAGCAATCGGAGGCTATGAAACGGTGAACTGGGGCGACAAGACGCTGCCTGACGGCTCGACAATACACAACGGCGATGCCTTCATCTATGGTGGTGCGCTCATTTTGCAGGCCGATTTTTATCTCTCAGATAAGATAGCCTTAACCGCCAACGTAAAGGAGCGTTTCGTGTTCGGCAACTCAACGGGGCATTTCCATACGCAGTATGGGGTCGGAGTCAAATTCATAATCGAATGAGCCTATGGGATTGACTGTGATTGACCTCGACATAAAAAATCTTCCGCTTGAGGATTTTATGAAAGCGATGGGTTTTGAGCCGGTAAACCGTAACGGCAACTTCCTGACTTTCGAGTCGCCATATTCGACAAAGGGTGAAATTGTCGTGGACACCTCCGCTAACGGCTGGTACGACACGAAGCAACCAGACAAACTGTATGGTGGCATTTACGATCTCGCCTATGAGATAATCGGGAGCGCCAACAAATCGGAACTTAACCTTTTCATCGCATCCGAGATGAAGAAGGTGCGAGAGGTCAAGATGTATGATGTGACGGCTAATGGCAAAGAAACCGATGGAAACATTATTGTGGCTGCCCCGGTCAGGAAAGCGGATCAGCCTAAGCCCGAACAGCCGAAACGCAAACGTGGTATGCGCTTATGAAAATCGACGAAATCCGAAAAATCCCTCTGGTGGATTTTCTCAATCATTTGGGCTATCAGCCTACCGGACGCGACAGCAAAGGTTTGTGGTTCTATGCTCCATACCGCAATGAGCGTAAGCCTTCGTTCCATGTCAATCCACACAAGAATTTGTGGTTTGACTTTGGAACGGGAGCGGGTGGTGACATCTTCTCGCTTGCCGGAGAAATGTCCGGTCATTCGGACTTTTTGAGGCAAGCCGATTATATCGCCGAGAAGATGCAGCTTCCGGTCGCCACAACCTATAAACCGATGCCTTTCAAAGAAGAGCCGTCTTTCTCCAACGTGGAGATCTCCAAGCTGCAACATCCGGCATTGCTGAAATACCTTGCAGACCGTGGAATACCGAGGGAGATTGCCCAACGCTACTGTGTGCAGGTTGACTATGAGCTTCACGGCAAAAAATATTACGCCATCGGTTTTGAGAATAAAGCACACGGTTATGAATTGAGGAATCCTTTCTTCAAAGGGTCGTTTCCTCCTAAAGCTATAAGCCACCTCGCCAAAGGCAATCCCAGATGCTGCCTGTACGAAGGTTTCATAGACTTTCTTTCAGCGGAGAAATTTGGTTTCAACGACTGCAACGATGTGATTGTACTAAACTCAGTGGCCAATCTCGGCAAGGCAATACCTCTACTCAATGACTATTCGGTGATGCTCTGTTTCTTCGACAATGATGCCGCAGGACAAGCCGCATATTCCAGACTTGAAAAGGAGTTCGGCACGAAAGCCTGTGACAAATCTTCCCTCTATCCAAACCACAAGGATCTCAACGACTACCTTGTGGATAAAATCCAAAGACAACAAAATAAAAAATCAAGATTAAAACTCTGAAAGACAATGAAGACAATTCTTAATAAACTTGGCGCAATCCGTGTCACTCCGCTCCGTTTCTTCGGATTCTGGGCAACTATTTTTGCCCTCGTGTTCGCTCTCTCATCCTGCAATGACGACCTCGATGTGCAGCAGTCCTATCCCTTCACCGTCGAGGTGATGCCCTACGGTGACAAAATCACAAAAGGCCAGACCGTGGAGTTGCGCTTTGAAATCAAGCCGGAGGGCAACTATTCCAACACACTCTACACAATTCGATATTTCCAGTATGACGGTGAGGGAACGCTGAAACTCGTTGATGGCCCGGTGCTGACCAACAACGACCGTGTTCTGCTCGAAAGCAAGACTTTCCGCCTCACCTACACGGCAAAATCCTCCGATGCCCACAAATTCCTTGTGGTGATTGAGGACAACTTCGGCTCGACACCGTGGGAACAGACTTTTGAGTTCAACAGCAAAGACTCCGGCGATGATAACGGGGGCGGTGTGATTGTCAAACCCGTCAATCCCGGAATAATTACACCTGTGGACCAATGAGAAAGATAATGATGCTGTTTGTGGCGTTGCTGACCCTTGCGGCAGCAACGCCCGCCGCTCACGCTAAAAAGAGCATAATGGAGCTGCCACTCTTTGAACGTGCTGTGCTGATAATCAAGAAATTTGAAACGCTCCATAAGCCGAAGCATTGGCCGACAATAGGATTCGGTCATGTGGTACAACGTGGTGAGCCATATCGCAAGGGTATTCAACTCACCGAAAGACAGGCGGATGCCCTTCTGCGAAAAGACCTCCGTAAGTTCGTGTCGCTTTACAAACACATGGGAGAACGAAACGCAATCCTGCTCGGTACACTCGCCTATAATATCGGTCCCGGTGCGGTAAACCGCTCCACTGTCTATAAAAAACTGAAACGAGGCGACACCAACATCTACAAGGAATACACGGCACATTGCCACTACAAAGGTAAATTCCACAAACAACTGCACCAACGTCGTCAAACAGAACTGTTTTGGCTATACCATACTGTGAAGTAGTCAACTCTTTATCTAAAGGCTTTTCCACGACTGTCGTTTGATAATCGTGGGAGAGTCTTGAATTATATTGAGTTCAACCGTTCGTTAAGATTTTTCAGTTTGGTTATTAATGTCTCAAAATCTTCGTGTCCGAGACGAGAGTACATAAAATTATGTATCATTGCATCGTAATCTTCTTTATAGTCCTCGATCACATTTTGAGGTGGTATAAATTTCACAGTATGTCTGTCATGGGTAGAATAATCTACAAAATCAAGATGATTGAATATGCTCCTATGTCTGATAATATCTTCGTAAAGCTCACGATTGTTTAAAGCTTCAATACCGTATGGCGTGTCCATTATCCGTGAGATGTCATACAGATGCCGTGACATTCTCATTGTTCTTGGATTCTCTTTCTGAAATTCCTCGTGAAGAAGCATAATCTTTTCAAGAAAAGTTCTGGAGGGAAGAACTGTCTTGAATTGTGCCTTTAAATCTTCCGCATTCGGTACTGTTTCAGAGATGAATGAGCGCATCGTTTTCATTTCCACAGGTTCATCCATTGAAAGACAGCTTATCTCAATTTTAACCTGCGGTTTGAGGTATTCAGATAAGTCAGCCACAACCGAGTTATATTTCACCAGTATCACAGAAGGATGTGTGGTGGCTCTCAGTTCCACAAGTTCATTATCTTTTTCCTGATGGGTGACAGGCTCAATGGTAAAATCTGTTATTCCCATTGAGTTGAGTTCGGAAGCCAACTCCTCTGGCAACTCCCGGATAATATAATGACGTGCGGTGCGTCGTACTTTTGCTAACTGATTGTTTGAAGTTCCGGATATTGCAAATCTGTCCTCTCGTCTCAGTGCGACATCAATGTCTTCGCTGAATCGGTCAATCAGATTCCAACCCTTTGATAATGAGGTGCCTCCCTTGAACGACATAAGGTTGGCGTATCGGGTGTTTGACAGGGCCTTCAAGACCATTGTTACCCACCAGTCTTTCTCAACAGCCAACAGAGGCAACCCCTTGGCTGCACTTGTTATGTCAAGAATGTCAAGACGGTCTTCTATGTTATAAGATTGCCAATGTTTCATCTTTTGGGTCAGGGATTAGAGGTTTTAAAAATTTCTGTATCCATTGTGGAGCCAAAAGCAAATCTTCCGGGATTAAATTCCTATCCTTAGCTTGCGCGATATACGATTTTAACTGAGAGATTTCGGATTGCCCTATATTGTCTTTACCCAATTCTTTCAAGGCCTGAATTATCAATATCACAGTCTGACCCTTTGCAGCAAAATTTTTGGGTGCCGCGTGTCTGAACTTTATGCTGCGGTTGCCTATCTTTACCTCACGGGTGGATCCGGTGGTTAGGTAAGTCAGAGTCATCGGTACCTGAGTGGATAATCCTAACAGATTGATGGCCGTATAACCGGACGGGACAATCTGAACGTGGTCCCTTTCCGCTATTTTCTTAGCAATCAATTCAAGAGACGGGGGAACAACACCGAATCTGGACTTTTTTGGTTTGGCGTATATACCATGTGTCAGATGTACAAGTACACCCGACAAACGTGCCTGCAGAAATATCTTTCTTACGGACTCAATTGCTCCTTCTCCACTAAAATCAGACAGAAAAAATATGCTGTTCTCAGGACTTTCCTCTATCTGTCTCAGTATTGAGGCCTTGATGTCGCCTTTCATTGCTTAACAATATTTAATACCGATTTATCTCAAATATTTCGGTGCAAAGATAGTCAATTTATCTGAAGTGTGAAATAGTCGCCCACAAATAATATAAAAAGTTTCTAATGATGCCGTATTGGCAGTGGGGACAGCTTTATTGCCGCCTTTGGGCGGCCGAAAATATCTTATAAAACGTGGTATTCTGAATGATGGGCACTGCGGTTTCTTTTTCGCCTTTTTCTTGACCGCCTTAGCTCATGCAAGAAAAAGGCCCCGCCAACTACTCGGAGTCGGCGAAGCCTATAGAAAGACTATGGCGTGTCTTTGATTACTTGGGTATCATTTCTTCGATGACGACAATGAGGCAGTTGCCGTCATCGTCAAGCCATTCATACAGGTGCGGTAGGTCGTGTCTTAATTCACCTTCTCGGTTGGAGAAGTTGAGCATACCTTCTTCGATTTCTGCCTCCTTTGCTTTGAGTGCGTCTTGATAGTTCGCATAAAGCTGGTGGCAGTCGGTAGTCTCGTAGTCTGAGTGTTCAATCAGAACGCTCACAAGATAGAATTTCTGAGGTGTCATAGTTGTTGGGGATTTGTTGGGTTGGGGTTATGGTAGATTATATCACAGTCAATCACATTGGTGGGGAGTCCGAACAAGGGATAGTGAGTGAAATATGGATGATAATTGCCTTCCTCGTCTGTTATTGGCGAGATTATCTCCACATGCCAATCACGCATCCACTTGTCAATCATTGATATTTCTTCATCGGCAAGTCCGGTGGTATCGCCATTTATGCAGTAACCAAGTGCCCATGCCGGTATGCTTTCGGTAGTTTTCATATTCTTTTTTGGGTTTTGTGACCTCCGACATTTCTGCCGGAGGTCGGGGTTAACTTATGCTCTCGCTCTCTTGCGCTGTCTGATTAGCTTGGTGTTAGCCTTGATTATCTCGGAGATGCGGTCGGTATATTTGCATACTCCGTTGGCAAAGGCTCGGCATTGTATCACGGAATAGTCTTTCAGCGAGATTTCAATGGTGGCGATTGTCTTTCTGCCAATCTTGGCGGTGAACACCAGAGAGTCCTTTTTGAGATAGTAGCTTGATGAGCCTACGCAGATATGCTGCCTTGAGCCTTCCTCGTAATACTCGGCTACGGAGTTGAGTGTATGTATTATGATTTCTCCGTCAGTCATCACAAGTCCGAGATATTTCCCTTTGAGTTTGGCGAACTCGGCTTCATCGGCTTCCGCTCTCTTGCGGTCGGCTTCCCTCTGCTCCTTGATGCGCTGGCGTTCAACTTTCGCCACATATTCATTGTGGGCGGCTTGGAGGTCGGTGGGTGCTACCAAATTGGGGTTGTGGAGGTCTTTGCCCATTCTATCCAACATCCGGATGTAGTCAAACCACGTCTGAACATTGATGAACTTGAAACCTGCTCGCCGTGCTGCCTTGATGGAGTCCCAATACTTGTCAACCTCCTGGGGATGGTGGCAAAGGTGGCGTAGCAATTCAATCTCTCCGGCTTTCATCAGCGTCTCAGCCTTGGGGTTGGTAAGCAACTGCTGAAAGAGTGTCACGGGATTGATGCAATGGCAGTATCCGGCAAAACCGTTTCTTTTCAGTGTCTCGGTCGCCTTGATGCGTGGGTAAACCCATTCATCGGATATGCGTTGGAACGCCTCGTTGTCCCTGCGGATTTCAAAGGGGGAGCCATAAGCGAAGCAGTCAAAGTAGTAACCTCCGAAAGTGCGGCACAACCCCACGACTGTCTTTCCACCCTTTGGGTCTATCCAATATTGCCCTATTTCCAAATAGGCGGGATTTGCCTTCATCCCCTTGCGAAACTCGGCGATGAGAATGAACATCCTCACCACTTGATAACCTCCCTTTGTTGTTATCACGTTGAAGTAGGATTTCTCTTTGCAGACTCTTTGGGCAGTGGTCTTGACCTCAACCCTCCTTCCGCAGTGGGGACAGGTGGTCATACCTTCATCTGCCGTCCATTCGTGACCGCACGACATACATACGGCTTTCCCATTCTTCAAGCGATAGGCGAAGTGAGTGAAAGTGTTGTTGAACGCCCATTGCATCTGGGCGGTGGTGAGTGGGCGAAGCTGCCCACTCAGTGCCATTATCTCTTTTTGCTTTTTGGTCTTGGCTTTCATAGCGGTAAGTTTTAGAAGTCATCTCCGAAGAGATTGCCTTGTTGAACATTGATTTCTGCACCTGCTTTGGGTGCGGAGTGGGTAGCCTTCGGTTGTGATTTAGGCTGGTTTTGTCTGCGGAGTTCTCGGAGTTGTTCCTCACGATACTGCTCCTTCGCCTGTTCTCGGAGTTGAGCCTTGTCTTCATCGGAGAGTTCCGGCTTGCCAACCACGATGTTGCAGTTGACATTCCCACAATCCTCTATCTCGTTTTCATCGAAATAGTGAGTGAGTAGATTTAGTACGGTGGTGTCATCTACCACGCATAACCCGCTTTTTTGTATCTGGTTGCAGAGATAGTTCACCGCTCCCTCCATTGACTTTTGAGGATTAGCCATTTTGATGGCGAACATCGGCTCGGCGATGCAACGCTCTTGCAGCATCTGCTGCATTACCTCGATTGCAGAGGTTGATGATTTGGCTCCATATTGTTTATTTTTAATGGAGTCGCCGATTCCGTTGGAATTCATAGTAGTTGCCATAGTCTATATTTTTAGAATGTTAATATCCAAAAGATTATCAGTAGTGCGGTTATGATTGATATTACCCAACCCAAACCTCGGAATATCGGTCTGATGAACACCCAAAACACCAATCCTACGATTGAGGCGATGATGATAGCGACCACCCTTGCAACCCTTTTTATGCGGTTGAGGCTGGAGATGGATGCTTTGCCTCGTCTATCTGATATGTTGCTGTTCGTTTTCATCGTGCGACATTTTTTTTATGCGTCTATCGGCTATCGAAGTTTTGCTTGCTCGTTATACTCACCGCGCGGCTGGCGCAAAGGGATGTTCGCCCTCGGCGGAAAAAATACAAGCTGACCGCAGGGAGGTCTGGAGATTTTTTCCACCGAAAGGCAAAGAATATCCCGGTCTGCCACGTTCAACAGACCGAGCAAGCAATTACTTCCATAGTTGATCGTATCGCAATAAACAGGAGCTAAGTATCCGCGCCGGTGAAAACGAATGACAACATATTGACATGCCCCCTCCTTGAAAAATATGGCACCGAAATAAAAAGGATGGAACTGCCCAGCCCCGGAAAGGCGAGTCTATACGCGCAATAGCGAAGCATGAGCCATGAGCGGATTGTCTCGCCCCGTGGGTCGCAATCAAGCGGAGAGTGGCGTGGCCGTCGAAAAAGTCCTTACAATGCAACGTCGCCCGGAACACGGGGCATCGCCGGAAAGTCTTGCGGTATGGATGCGATAGAGAAGCGGCGCATCCCTCCACAAGGCGTTGGCTATGCCCGGTGTTCAGACGTTGCCCATAGGCGTATGCGGAGAAATGACATCAGCGTAGCCGTTGTTATTTGTCGGCATCCCGCCGCCAACCATATAGACCGCCACGTCTCTCTCCGATTATATTTATTGAAAACCATACAAATTATCATGTATTATTTTTGTGGATTTCAAAATGTTTCGTGATTTTGTTGACCAAAAGCGTAACATGTTACATTTTTAGTCAAAACAATGCGGATAAAGAGAGATACATAGGAATGATGACGGTATTCTATTTATGATTTTCTACTTGATTCCAACAGTTTCAATAAATAGATGGACGTTCAAATCCGGTTTGGAATCGAACGGAGAGGGAGCGGACAAAAAACGCCAACAATTTTTAACACTGGGAATAGGTTCTATTTAAGGATAAATTTATAAATTTGCAGTGACCATAGCGGATATAGAGTCAACATGGTTAGACAACAGGTTGACCTCACCAGACAAGTCTATGCAACTATCGTGCAACAGAAACGCACGATGGAGAGTTAAAATATTGGAGATTAGATATTTAGAATCAAGGTTCTAAAATCGTCCTCTCCGCAAAAATAAAGCCTGAATATTCAGGCTTTTGTTGTATATATCCCAATTTGCCATCCAAAATGGTCAAGTCGGCGGGTCAAGCCGAAATGGCGGTGCATATGTTAAATTGGGCAATTAGAAGTGTTAAATTTTTAGGCGTAGAGTTTGACCAGTCGGAAGATGAAGAA
>VSPO01000045.1 GCA_009775375.1 Muribaculaceae bacterium
GACAGACAACGTAATTGCTCATTTTTTCTGGTTGTGGGTGGCTGGACGGATGTACTTGAGTACACGTTTATAAATTAGCATATCAATATTTCACATTGATTACATGAAAGCTGTTACCTCCGTATGATTGATTGACTGATTGGTCAGGTCAGCGATCAATCACCTGCTCAGTCAGTCACATGATTGATTGTCCGATTAATGAATTGATTTAATAATCAGCTAACCAACTAATCAATTAATCATTTATTCATTCAATCACTTGTTCATACGTCTGAACGTTCATTTGTTTGATTGTTCAGACGTTCAGACGTTCATTCATACATACACACGGTATAAACAGACTTCATGACGGCAGCCGGATTTCTCCGGATCATGCCGGATACGGCCCGGAAGGGTTGCAAGGGGAACGGCGGCCGCAGAGCGGTTCCCTTTGCCGGAGGGTGCAGGGAGAGGGTCACTCCCTGCTCAGGGGTGCCGGGGGCTGAAAGCCCTTGGCCGTGGGTCCGGGAAGGGTCATCCCGGCGGTGGGGTTCAAAGGGGAGAGGACACTCCCCTTGTGGGGGTTGTAGGGGGCAAAGCCTCCTGCCTTAATAGGGCTAAATATAGCGTCCCAACGGAGTGGATGCGGTGGCGCAGCCAATATTTTGCACTATTAAGCTATGGCAAATTTTTCAAATTTGCTCTTTCGCGCAAGCGATGGCACTGCTCCTATAACACCGGTACACCGAGATTTGTTTGGCTATATACAACAAACATTGTCCTGTCATTCTTCATTGTCTGAAGATGCAGCCTTTGATTCAGTCCACCAGCGGTGGACTGTCGGCCTTGTCAGTCCGGTCTCACGGGCGCACAATGACTTGTTTTTGCAACCGGGATGCTGTTCCTGCCATTCACGGACTATCGCCTCAACAGATTTTCTGCCTGAACCGTCTGTCCACTTTTTCTTTCCCTTAGCTACAGATTGAATATCTCTACTTGCACGAGCAATCTTCAAATGTAAAGATTGCTCCCTGCCATTCCTCTTATTCCTCTCGATACGGATTCCGGTTGTAGTCTCAATGACTCTTAGCGGCCACTTG
This sequence comes from Muribaculaceae bacterium, assembly GCA_009775375.1. Classification (GTDB taxonomy): domain Bacteria; phylum Bacteroidota; class Bacteroidia; order Bacteroidales; family Muribaculaceae; genus Lepagella. Next base: position 1,080 of record VSPO01000045.1, read on the forward strand.
CAATACTGCTCGTCATAGGCTCTCATAGCGTCCTTCACATCATCCTCCGAGAACGGGTTGTCAACCGTCTCCGTCTTGCGGTCAAAAGCAGGAACCAAGGCAAGCGCATCGTTCAGAACCTCCTCCCGTGGTATGCCGCACTTGACAGCATACACCACCAATGTCAACACACACCAGTAGCGGTGATGAACCGTCACCTCGCTGCCGTCCCTCAATTTTGCAAGCCACCAGTCATAAAGACCACGGTTGACATTCCATTTCTTCCCGACACGGTTTCGACCTATGACACGTGAGGCGTACCACTCCGGCCAACGCTTCCTCGCCTCCTCCAATGTCACCCTCGCCGGATTGTGCGGATGCTTCTCCTTAAGCTGCCCTATCTCCTCGTCAGAGAGTTTGTAAATGCCAAGAAAACTGTTCAACTCATCCAAAGTATGCAACGGTGCCTTACGGTTCCAGAACGCCCTTATAGGCTTGCCGAACTTCGTCTTCGTACCCGGCAGACGGAATCCCTGAACGACGCTCTGCACCTGCGGAGAGTCGAGCTTCGACACAAGCCACACTATCCTCGTCAGTCCGGCCTTCAGCTTGTTCAAGGCATTGAGGCGTGTCTCATACATCCCGACAGGACTCTCAAGCAGATAATAGACATGAACGCCATGCCCAGAGTTGACGATGATGTTGGCTACAGGATAGACCCCCGTGGTCATGCCCCTCAACAACGCCCTCACCTCATGTATGCTCACACCGTCCAAATCAATAGCAAAGGCATAGAGATAACGGGCATTCCTGTAAGAGTTCGTCCTCCCCACATAGGTGACAGGGGACATAATCGCAAACTCCCGGTTCTCCAAGAATTTCATAGTTTCCTCGTCATCCAAGAGCATCAGTCGGTGTCTCGCCTTACCTCCATCCTTATAGAATATAACCGGATTGTATCTCCACATACGGTAGCCGCTGTAATCTATCTGAGGGGAGGACAACTGAAGGGGGGCTTCGCCCTCACTGACCGTTCTCCTGTTCCTCATCTTCTGACTGAGCCAAAGCCTATATTCCCGGCTCTGAATCTCCTCAAACGGAACAACGTCCTCACCACTCCCCAAAGCCTTCCTCTCAAACAAGGTATCGACAAACTCGCCTACCTCCAACTCAGCCAACTCGTAATGCTCGTTATCCAACAAATATAAACTCTTCCCCTCAAACTCCCGCTCAAGCTCCTCCACGGACACACGGTTCAACTTAGCCTTCAGGACATCCAAAGACCATATAAATTTATTGAACTGCTCGTCAGTCAACGAGTCTAAATCGAATCCGTCTATACCCATAATTGAAAATTTTAAACAGGAAGGCGCTCGTTCCTCGCGCCACTACAGGGGGGCGTATATTATCAATATAGTTTTTTTACACTTTTGGCAAATTTAGCACCTTTTTTCGAGAACACCAAATTGACAAGAAACATTAGGCGGAATCCTCTCAAGACCCCGCCTAATTTAATACCGATTTATTTGTTTACTGATTTATATATTTAACCATTTAGCGATTTACTGTTCAATTGGCAAGGTACTTCTTCAGAGCAGCAATCACGATTCCCTTCTGTGTTGTCCTCTCGATTACAGCAAGCATCCTCACTTCCTGCATAAGTGAATCGGGCAGCTTGAATGTCACATTGACTTCAAGCTCATCGCCACCTGCCTTCGGTCTTCCCGGCTTACGCTTATTGTTCACATCATCCATAGCCCTATTTTATTTCAGCGAACTCTCTCGGGTATATCCCGGCGGCATACTCTTCAAGCTCACGAGAGATTTCTCCAACTCGTCTTACGCCATCCTCCGTCTCCATTATGGATATCTCAGGAACGACGAGAGAGGCTGTATATCTCTGCAACGATTCTCCCTCCGTGAAGCACAACCCTATCCCGGTGGAGACATCGGTAATGGTTACGGCCTTACCATTCTTTTCAATCTTGTATTTCATATTGTTTTGTTTTGTTTTGTTTTGTTTTATATTTTTATATTTTTATATTGTTTTATTGTTGCAAAGTTAATCATTAATTCTCATCAGACAAAATAAATCACTAAATAAGTAAATATCTATTTCGCTATATCAATAAATATCGTTATCTTTGCAGAGCCTTTTGAAATAAGGGTTAGACATCAATAACAAAACATCAATGAAAGCAAAAATCATCGCAGTCGCCAACCATAAGGGAGGTGTAGGCAAGACAGCTTCGGTGGCATCCATTGGAGCCATTCTTGCATCAAGAGGGAAGAAGGTTCTGCTCGTAGATCTCGACACCCAGGCAAACCTTACCCGTCACTTCATGGAGAGCATACCACCTCGGATTATATACCACGCCATCCGGGAACAGTCCAACCTCCCCATCTATCCAATCCGAAACAACCTCGACATCGTTCCCAGCGGTCTCGATATGGCAGGGATTGATTTGGAGCTTCAGATGATGTTCAACCGGGAAAGGGTTCTAAAAGTACTCCTTGACCCTTATAACAGCATTTATGACTACATCATTCTTGACTGTCCTCCGGCTCTCGGTCTTGTCACCATCAATGCACTGACAGCTGCCACCCATCTGATAGTCCCGATGAAGGCAGACCTCATGTCTAACTATGGACTCTCGATGATGGATCAGTTCTGTGTTAAGATGCAGGTGTTGAATCCCGGCATCCATATAGATTATATCTTCTTCAACATCTATGAGAAAGGGCAGACAATAACCGATGCAATCGAGGCTGATGTCCGGGCAAAATATGGAGACCGTGTTATGACAACAGTTGTCAGAAAGAACAATGATGTCTCAAAAGCAGCCTTTGATTACACAGATATCGTAAGCTTCAATCCGGATGCAAACGGTGCAAAGGATTTCCAATCCCTTGTTACAGAACTTGAAAGCAAGCTATAATTAAATAGCTATATAATTGTTTACCTATTTAGATATTTAACTATTAAACTAAATAAATAAGAAAATGGCAACAAAGAAACCCCTGACAGTACCTCAGAACGGTACACAACCAGCCGAAATAAAAACACCGATGGAAAACATGATATCCGGGGCCACAACAACAAAGTCGAACGGGAAGAAACCAACATCTTTCAGTCTCGACCCTGAACTATTAATACAGTTCAAAGCCGGATGCGTACACCAGGGCCGGCCGATGTCAAGTGTAATCGAGGAACTGATGCTGCAATTTATAAATACCAAGTGCTGATGAAGCGAAAATTCAAAAGACTAAAATCTATCAAAATACAAGGGTTCAAGTCAATCCCATTCCAACACCCATTAGAACTGATGTTCGGAGACATCAACATTCTTCTGGGAGCAAACGGTGCTGGGAAGAGCAATATCATCAGCTTTTTCAAAATGCTCGGCTTCATGATGAGCGGAAGCCTTCAGAGATTCATAGCTGAATCCGGCACCAATCAGAAATTTCTTTACTACGGGGCAAAAAAGACCCCTACAATGTGTGCGTCCCTGAGATTTGAGGCTCCATCTTTTTACGATATCTATAGTTTCAGTCTGACAGCAGCTGTGCCGGACAGGCTTATCCTTACATCGGAGGATATCGAATGGAAGCATGACCAGAAACACAAACCTTTCAGGAGTCAACTACAATCAGACTTTAATGAATCTGCATTGGTAAAGTCCGATGAGAAAACCGAGAAAGTGATTCGGAATCTGTTAGGATCATGCAAGGTCTATCAATTCAGCGATTCGTCCATAAGTTCTCCAATGAGACAAGCCTCTACTGTTGACTCCGCCCATTATCTCCAGTCAGAAGCCAACAACCTGGCATCTTTCCTTTATTACCTAAAGAACAACTATCCCGATTCTTTCCGTAGAATCTCGGAATATGTCAGAGACGTTGTTCCGCAGTTCCACGATTTCTATCTTGAGCCGGAGCGGGGTTATATATCCCTCAAATGGATGGATAATTCAGCGAATGACTATGTTCTTTCGGCAGATCAATTTTCTGACGGGTCAATAAGATTTATCGCCTTGGCAACGCTGCTCCTTCAGCCGGAAGAGACAATGCCTTTCGTCATCATCGTTGACGAGCCGGAACTTGGACTTCATCCCTACGCCATCGATCAACTGAACGAGATGATAAAGGATGCCTCAAAACATGCACAGATTATTGTAGCCACACAATCAACGGCCATCATCGACGGCTTCTCGGTCGATGAAGTCACGGTGATTGAACGTGACCCAAAGATACAGGGCACATGTGCCCGGAAGTTGACAGAAGAAGAGTACCACGACTGGCTTGAGGAATATACGTTAAGCGAACTCTGGAACAAGAACATCATAGGAGGGCGTCCAGTATGAGATTCGTGATTTTACATATACTCTGTGAGGGTCAGACAGAGGAAAGATTCGTCAAGGAAGATCTTTCTCCATATCTCCGGCAATTCAACATCTACCCGAAACCGATATTGCTTCTTACCTCAAAGAAGAAGAATGCCCGGGGCGGAATGTTGAGCTATGCACAAGCCAAACGCGACCTCATGATATTGAGACGACAATACCGGGACAACGACAATGAACGACACCTGTTCACAACGATGTTCGACTTCTATGCCCTCCCGGATGACTTCCCATGTTTCAAGGAATCCTCCCATTACTCAAACATAAGGGATCGTATATCATTCATTGAGACTGAATTTGCAAAAGATATGGGATTTGACGCTTTCATACCCTACATACAGTTGCATGAATTTGAGTCGCTTCTTTTCGTCAATATAACAAAACTCGAATCAGACTATCCTCTTTCAAGGACACAGATCCGGAATCTTAAAGAGGAAACCGATATATACGGAGACCCGGAGTTGATAAACGACAGTCCGGCGACCGCTCCAAGCAAACGGATAATAAAGGCTCTTGAACAAAACTATAATTACAACAAGGTTCAAAGCGGTGCTGCCATCACCACTCTAATCGGAATGGAATCACTTCTTGACAACTGCCGACATTTCAAAGAATGGGTTGAGCAACTGAAATCTTTAGCAAATAAATACGATTAAGGTAAAATTCATCACATAGTAACATCTACATCATATATGAAACAGACATCTCATATTCTTATGCTCATGCTACTATTATTAGCTTGTTGCATAACCTCCTGTTCCAACCATAGACAACAGGAGGCACTGAACCGTGCAGAATCATTGATGGAGGCACATCCGGATTCAGCTTTGACTATTCTTGAAGGAATAGAAAAATCGGAGCTTGGCTCAAAAGAAGAACAGGCTCGATATGCTCTTCTTATATCTATGGCACTCGATAAGAATTATATCGACACAACATCATTTGATGTAATACAACCGGCGATTGACTACTATCTCAAAAGTGGAAATCCTACTGAGAAACTTCGTACATACTACTATCAAGGGCGTATCTTTCAAAACAAAAAAGACCGGGATAATGCCCTTAATTCCTTTATCAAAGGTATCGACGTATCATCAGACAGTGATGATTCTTTGTCAATAGCGAGAACCCTTGTTGCACAAGGAGGACTATACAATGAATTCTACGATTTTGACAGCTATACAGACTGTCACTTAAAAGCCGCTAAAATATATCACGATTTAGCTCTTAGTTGGAACGAGTTTGACTGTTTACTTAATGCCCTAAATGGGGCAATCGCGTTGGGCAATAAAAACAGAGGAGACAGTCTTTTGTCTATATGTAACAAATTCAGGAATTTAGACAATGCCCAGAAGCTTGCGCTGGCCAAACATCAATTATCATATGCTTTAAAATTTGGAGATAATCAAAGTATTAGAACCTTGATTGCTAGTGAGGAAGACAATTCTAACTTCGACCCCAATGGCTTACTCAATCTCGCATTAGCATATAACAAAGTTGGCAAATCTGCAAAGGCAAAGCAATTACTTGATTATGTTAATAATGGTCTTGAGTATGATACGCTTAAATATCTGGCAATATTAGTTCCTGTTCTTGAGAATATGGGTGATTATAAGAATGCCTTTACTGTTTATACGGAATTCAGTCACAAGATGGATTCCATAAACACATTTAGATTCGATCAAAAATCTAAATCCGTTGACGAGAGACATCAAATAGAACTTAAAGCAGAACAAGATGCGAGAGAGAATGCCAAAATTATTTGGAGTTGTATTGCAGGTATTATTTTCCTTATTTTGGTGGTCGTGATTCTGTTCTTGCTATTCCGCAGCAATAAGGCTCAAAAAGATTTAGCTATTGAACGAGCAAAGATTACTGAACTTGAAAACAAACAATTAAAGTCTGATAATGAAAGGGCTATTCAAGATGCTAAAATAAAAGAACTTGAAAACGAAAGACTGAAGTCCGAAAAGGATAAGGCTATTCAGGATGCCAAAATCAAAGAACTTGAGAACGAAAATCTTAAATCAGAAAGAGACAAAAAAGCATTAGAGGCTGAAAATCTGGCTCATCGTGTTGAGATACTTGAGAATGAGAGTGCGAGTCTGAAGGAATTGATGGATTCGCAAGAAGGATTGCCGTCAGAAGTTCAAGAAGCCATAAAGGTACGCATTGAGATGTTGAATGCTTTAATGGCAGGATATATAACAAACAATGACCAGTATGAGAAACCATACGAATCATGGATTAAAGAGCTTACCGACAATACCGAAGAGTTCATGAACAGCAATCGACTTGCATTTCAAGTTTCACATCCCCGGTTTATTCAGTATTTCGAGGATCACGACTTAACAATAAGCGAAATCAATTATGTATGTCTTTACGCCATCGGCTTGAGAGGCAAGGAAGTCGGAAACTATATGAAGAAGCGTAGCCATGTGAATATCAGCAGTGGCATTCGCAAAAAACTCGGCATAGATAAGCATGAGACAAACATCGGCATTTACGTGCGCAAACTCCTAAAAGGATTGTAAATTCAAACCATTCAATGAAAGTATCTCTTCCTGTGCGCCAAATCTAAGACTTTCATAAACACCAACAAGCTACATACCAGCATATTAGCAAAATGACACATGAAACTTTTTGTTCTCTGAATGAAAGTGCCATGTGCTATTTTTGCAATAAAAATGCCTTATCAAAACGTCTTATCATTATCAAAGAGGGGACTTGCATTAAAAGTCCTCTCCAAATTATTGTATGCTATAGCAGACAATAAGGGCAACAATGAAGAGCTAAAGATTCTTCATCAGAAGATACTCAACGAATCCCTGAATCTTAATGAGTTGGCATCCGACTCAGGGAATGACACGTTCCGAATAGAGGAAATACCTTGGGATAGGCTTCTCGATGCGATAACTAACACAAACCCTACTTTAAAGGTATTCATAAACCTAAACCGGTTCTCGGCTCATGAGATAAGGTATATGTGTGCCTTGATATGTGGGTTGTCCGGGAAAGAATATGAACTTATAACCGGATTTAAGAGCCAGTACAACCTTAGTTGGTCAATCCGGCACAAGTTGGGAATGCTCCCCAAGACCACAAACCTACGAAATTATCTCCAAAAACTTTCAGATTGCAGTTTGCATGAAAGTGGGAGAGACATTGCGCAGAAATAAATCACCCCCCCTCAATTATATATCATTGATTTACAACATTTTACTTTTGATAAATTTTTTCAATATATGAAAGTTTTGTTTTGGAGGATGAAAGTCGCTCATTGTAATTTTGCAACATCAAAACCAACAAAAATCATATAAAAATGAAAAAATTTTTATCTCTTATTCTTGTAATGATAGCAGTAACGCTCCCTGTGTTTGCTCAAGAATCAACAAGTAGCTCATCAACCAGACGAGTTGGATTAGAAGTGCGCCAAACACAAGAAACGGCCACCACTGTACATCGTGCTCCTATGCGCATTAATATAGAAGCATTTTATAATGAGGGAAGTGGAACTTTGGATATTTGCTATAACGGCGAAGCAATAGGCGAAGTCTTCCTCTACCTAAATGATAACATTATCGGATATGATTCCGAGCTCAATACATCATTCCAAATTTCGACTCCCGGACTCTATAGAATAGAAATTATCGGAGAAACTTGGATAGCACAAGGATATATACAAATATAGTATAAAGATAACACGAAAGAAGTCGACCTCAATCGTAAGCCGAGCATTACTGGATAGAAATGCCATCCTTATTGGATGTAGTGATAATAAACTCAATTCTAACCATTTCAAATTTTCTCCAAATGAAAGAAAATAAGAACGCAAAAGCAAATCTTATGGCAATTGCAAAAAAGGATACCATCCTTGAGCCCATAAGTTTCGTCGAACTCTCCGAAGTTTTCGGTGGTGGTTCCGACAAAAATACCACAACTAAAGAAGAGCCCATAAAAACTCAGCCTAGCGGCTCTGCTGGAGGCGTAGTTTGCTGGTGCTCGTAAAAATCCGCATCGACAGGCTGATGGCTTTAAGTCGTAAAACTATCAGCCTGTCATTCTTTATTAACAATTTAAATTATGGAAAGAAGACTTTACACAATTAGTGAAAGAGGAAATCAATTCTCTTTTGACATTGATAATTTCGATATAATTCCCTTTGACATTCATGGCAAAAGTGACGATAATCTTACTTCCGATTGTATGCTCTGGAGTGAAGCTGATTGTCATATAAAACCATTAAGGAATCGCCACCTCCACCGTGTAACAGTCTGCGTATCCAATGACTGTAATCTACGATGTAAATATTGTTATGCTCAAGGTGGCAATTATGGATTATCTCGCTCACTTATGACAAAAGCGGAAGCAATAAAATTTGTAGATTTCTGCTGCAAATATTATGATAGGATAGACAACATCTTATTCTTCGGAGGAGAACCGCTCTTAAATCATAATATAATCTCTTTTATCTGCGATTGTTTTAAGGAAAAAGCAACGAAAGGGACTTTTCCTCTACCTGTTTTTTCCATTATAACAAATGGTACTATCTGCTCCCAAGAAATAATATCTCTAATTCGTAATCATATCTCATATATAACCGTCAGCATTGATGGCCCCCAAACTATAAATGATGAAAATAGAGTCTTTCCAAATGGAATAGGAAGTTATGATAAAATAGCATTATTCATAAAAACATGCAAACAAATATCTCATCTGCATATCCAATATGAAGCCACATATACAATGGCTCATATCATGAACCATATTAGCAAGATAGATATACAACAACACATGGATACAACCTTTGGCATAAAAGGATTTGTTGTCAATGAAGAAAGTCTTGACCCTAATATTGTACTGAGGGACTTGAAATCAATCACAAAAGACACTCTTATTTCCACAAATTTTGAATGTCTTCCTATGGATTTTTGGCAGATAACTGAGATTGTTGTATGCAAGAAACAACATTCTTTCTGTGGTATTCTACATGATAGAATTACTATTTCCACCCAAGGAGATATATTACCATGTCAGATGTTATTAGGAACAAAAAATAATATCGTTTCAAATATATGTGACGAATCTGCAACAGATCTGATAAAATCATGTTCTCACACGTTCAAAGACAATATCCTATGTAAAAAATGTTGGTGTTTTAAAATTTGCGGAGGCTGCCCGATTAAAAAATTTTATTCAGACAACTTGCGATACAATACACTTCCAGACTATAAATCCTGTTCACAGACTAGAGCCTGTGTAAGGGAATGTTTGGCAATCCTTTACATGATATATACGGATGATAAGCTTAAACCATTGTTTATAAATAAGGCAAAGGAGAAATTCTTATAACACATTTCGCATGAAACATATAATTTCACTGATAATCTGTATGATTGCTTCTTTAAACGGCATCCATGCACAGTCTCTTACAGGTCGTGTAATCGACAAAGACAAAAACGGTATTCCTTTTGCAAATGTAGTTTTGTTAAAAGACTGCTCCTTTATCAAGGGTGTCGTCACAAATGAACATGGTGACTTTTTAATTGAGCAGACATCCATCCTACCGGACAGCATCCGAATATCAATGATTGGTTACGAGATTCTTACATTACCAATTCCATTATCCAGAAATTTTGATACCATAATATTAAAAGAATCATCTGTGATGCTCAACGAAGTGGTTGTAAAATCATTCCTGCCAAAGACAAGGATATCAGGCAACAGTATGATAACTTCTGTGGCAAACAGCATCATGTCAACTGCAGGTACTGCCAATGATGTCCTTTCAAAAATACCTCTCGTAAACGGATCCGATGGAAAATACACTGTATTCGGACGTGGAGAGGCTATCATTTATATCAACGGCAAAGTGGTCAGTAATCCGTCCGAATTAGATCAATTAAGCTCCTCAGATATTAAATCCGTGGAAGTCATAAGTAATCCAGGAACCAGTTATTCCGCTGATATTAACGCTGTGATTAAAATAAGGACAATCCCTCCTAAAGGAGATGGTTTCAGTACCTCTGTTTATAATTCTACGCGTATTGCCCACTATGCAATAAGCACAGACAATTTATCGCTTAAATACCGTAAGGATAATTTGGAAATATTTGCAAACGGATATTTCTATGGAGGGAAGCGTAAATTCCGCGACGCCAGTGCCATAATCACCTACGGGAACGAAATATTTCAGCAGGACTTCAATGCCAATACCATTGTATCCAGTGCAATTGGATTCGGTAAAATAGGCTTTAACTATCAATTAGGAGAGAACCATTCCTTTGGAGCCTATTACGAGGGAGGTTATTCAAAGTCTAAACCCAAAGGCTCGATTGACAGCTATACAACCCTTGACAGAAAGCCTTATGAATCTTTCAATCAATATCATTCTGGCTCAGAACTCACACAACCCTCGCACGAGGCAAACATGTACTATAACGGTACCATCGGCAATCTTTCCATCGATTTTAACGGCGATTTTATCCAGATAAATAAGCATAAAGATGATACTCAACATGAGATTAACCATAAAAACGACGACCGTGAAATCATATTGGACGCCTTTAACAAAAATCGGTTATTGGCAGAAAAATTAGTAATCTCGTATCCTTTATGGAACGGCAAATTGGAATTAGGGGAGGAATATACCAATTCCTCAATAAGTTATCTAACTAGCTATATAGGCACGGATATTTCCGATGGTGACACTCAGGTTAAAGAAAACAATTTTGCGGGATTTACTCAAATTACACAAAAATTTGGAAATTTAAATATAGGTCTCGGAGTCAGATTTGAATACGGCAACTATAAATATTATGACGGGATGAATCATAATAAGGACATCAATCGGACATACAGAAATCTATATCCGTCATTTTCTCTCTCCTCCCAAGTCAATAATGTCAACTTATCATTTAATATTACAAGCCGAAGCCGACGACCTTCCTATCGACAACTTGATGAAACGGTTCAATATGTGAATCGTTATACCTATCAAGCCGGTAATTCATCCTTATCTCCAGTAAGGACGTATACAGCACAGATAATGGCACAATGGCGATATTTATTCGCCCAGGCATTATATGCCTATGAAAAGAACTCTATCTTTTATACGACCAGACGCTACAACGATGATCCGCTCATCAAACTTATAGTATTTGATAATATACCCAGTTACCAGAACTTCCAACTCGCCATAGGTGCCCAACCTAAGTTTGGATGCTGGTCTCCAGCAGCAACGCTGGGTATATTCTGCAATATTTTCACGGAGACATTTCTTGATAAAGAAAAAAAGTTTAACAGCCCTTATTTCTTTCTTAATTGGGATAACGCCATATCATTGCCTTACGAATGGATAGTTGACCTTGATTTGATGGCCAGAAGCTCAGGTTTCCGCCAAAACTCATACCTAAAGGCAGCTAGTTATCTCAATCTTGGCATAAGAAAATCTTTCTTTGACAATAAATTCACCGTTGGATTAACAGCAAACGATATTTTCAACACAAATAATTCGCGGATGATAACTTACAACGGAGATATCAAGGTAATCACCAACAACTATCAGGAATCCAGAAATATTGTCGTTACATTCCGATATAATTTCAATACCTCGCGCTCAAAATATAAAGGTACCGGTGCTGGTAAAAATGAAAAAAATCGTTTATAAACATGAATAGATCCTTTTTTATTTTTCAACGAGACAGTATGCAGTGTGGCATCGCATGTTTGGCGATGATATGTAACCTTCTGGGGAAATCAACTACAGTCGATACATTAAAAAACAAATGCTTTGCCACCACAGAAGGAGTCTCTATGAAGGGAATTTGCGATGCTGCCCATGAACTTGGATTGGAAACAACTCCGGGTAAAGTGAGTATAGACTTTTTGATACAGGAAAATCTCCCTTGTATTCTGCATTGGAATCAAAATCATTTCGTAGTTCTCTATAAAGTAAAAAAAGGAAAATATTTTTATATTGCGGATCCAGGCAAAGGAATATGTAAATATTCCAAATCTGAGCTACAAGAACATTGGATTTCGTCAAATTATGATGGATCTTCAAAAGGAATTGCATTATTTTTCAAGACTACTGAACAATTTCAATCCATTAAATTGAACAGTAGTGCTAATTCAAATTCCATCAAATTTTTATCCAAATATATAGTCCAATATAAAAAGCATTTTATTCAAATCACATTTGGGTTGGTTTTAGGAGCTATCCTTCAATTAACTCTTCCATTTCTGACACAATCAATAGTTGATATCGGAATAAAGAATAACGACATTGGTTTTATTTGGCTGGTATTATTGGGTGAATTAATGATTGTGACTGGTAAAACAGCAACGGATTTCGTACGTCGCTGGCTGTTGCTTCATATATCTATGCGAATAAATATTTCGCTCGTGAGTGACTTTTTCATAAAGCTTTTAAAGTTGCCAATGTCTTTTTTCGATACAAAATTAATGGGCGACTTACTTCAAAGAATAAGTGATCATTCAAGAATCCAGTCTTTTCTTACGAATCAAGCACTCGGAGTACTGTTTCTATCATTTAGTTTCATAATTTTAGGAATTGTTCTTTTCATCTATGATAAGCTTATTTTCTGTGTGTTGATTCTTGGAAGTATCATATATGGATTATGGATTTCCATATTCTTGAAGAAACGAAAAATACTGGATTACGAATTATTTGAACAGCAGGCAAAGAATCAAAATCGGACATATCAGTTCATCACATCCATGCAGGAAATAAAACTTCAAGACTGCGAACAGCGTCGGCGTTGGGAATGGGAAGACACTCAGGCTGATTTATTCGTAATCCAAATGAAGGCATTGAAATTACAACAGACGCAAGAAGCCGGATCTATTTTCATAAATGAAGTAAAAAATATCATAATTACCGTGCTTGCTGCTACAGCTGTAATAAACGGTCACATGACACTCGGGGCAATGCTCGCGGTTCAGTATATAATCGGCCAACTAAATTCTCCCATAGATCAATTTATGTCATTGATTTATTCTTTTCAAGATGTTAAAATATCTCTTGAACGTATCAATGAGATTCACGATGGAAAAAATGAAGAATCTAATGGGGATCAAGTTCGCAATTTCAAAGGAGAAAAAACTTTGTCCATAGACAAAGTGGATTTCAAGTATAATCCCCATGCGCTTTCAAATACTCTTGAAGGGATATCTTTCAATATACCTAGAGGCAAAGTAACAGCTATTGTAGGGGCATCCGGTAGCGGTAAGACAACATTGATAAAACTTATGCTTGGTTATTACCCTGTCATGTCTGGCAAGATTACAATAGCAGGTCGAAACATCAACGAATATAATCTAAAATGGTGGCGTCGTCATTGCGGTGTTGTCTTGCAGGATGGAGTAATCTTCTCGGAATCAATAGCCCGGAACATAGCGGTTGATGATGGAGATATTGACACTGAACGACTTGAACAAGCTGCAAGAATCGCTAATATTCATGATTATGTAATGAGTCTGCCTCTTAAATATAACACCTTAATTGGTCAAGATGGTGTTGGATTAAGCCAAGGACAGAAACAACGCATACTCATAGCCCGTGCCGTATATAAGAATCCGGACTTCATCTTCCTTGATGAAGCGACTAATGCCCTCGATGCTAAGAATGAGAGAGCCATTGTTGAAAATCTCGATGATTTCTACAAAGGACGAACTGTTGTAGTCGTTGCTCACCGTCTATCGACAGTCAAAAACGCAGACCAGATTATCGTACTGGATGGAGGCAGGGTTGTTGAAACCGGTAATCACACATCTCTCATCGATAAGAAAGGAGCATACTATAACCTCGTAAAAAACCAACTTGAACTCGGTAATTAAACATTATAATACTCTCAATCTAAATAATAATAAATATGTACAAATTTCTTTCAGCAACATTCGTGTTGCTCGCGGGCTTAGTAGCCCTTGTAGCGTGCCAAAACGAGGAGGATGCAATAAATCCTGCCCAGGCAGACAACTCTGAGATGGAATACGTTTATCTTGGAGAGGTAACTGTAACCCCTATTTCGAACAGCAGAAGTGAGGGAGACGGCATATACAACGTTTCCTTCAAAGATGAAGATGAAATAAGTAATCTCCATCTTACCCTTACTCAGAATGGGTCGGAATATGGTTGTGACGTTGATGAAAACGGGGAGATTGATTTCTACATCAAAGTTCTAAATTCAACTACAGGTATATATCAATACCTGAATAAGGAAAAGGAACCCCTACAAGAAATCTCTTTGCATGAGAATGCAGAATCAAATGAATTCACCCTCAATGTAATCAAGGTATTTGACAACTCCACCCTTATACCTCAATCAAGAGCCGAGAGTTGGAGCGACTGCTTTTCTCGTAGAATGGGTTCTACAACAGGAGTAATCCTAAACATAGCTTCTGCCTTCATTGGACCAGAAGGTCCAGCAGCCGTGGCTGCTGGAGCTGCTTTAAGCTGTGCTATTTGGACTCCATACTAAATGAAACCATCAGTCAAACAGATAATTTCTGCTATCGTAGTTATTATTTTCATACTGTCAGTATTATCTTTTTTTAATATAGATATTTCAAAGAAACTACCTTGGAGTGGATTAATACTATGTGTAGTAGTCATTATTGCCAGTATTATAAAAAAATATAAATAATCAACTGAGAGTATTGATGGGAGGGGTTAAATTTAATTCCTCCCATCTTAAAACAATAAAAATGACAAAAGATATTATAGAATTACGTTCTGAAAAAGTCCGTAAGCTCATCGGAGAAATACCACCGTCATTAGTGCGATGGGGTACAGCAATAATAGCAATTGTCTTTATCGCTCTATTGGCCGCAGTATGCCTATTGCCCTACCCCTACTCAAACGGTGAATCTATCCTCCGGCATTTCATCGGATAGTCCGTATTATAAACGGCCGTTTTTGAGAATGTCTGGCAACAAGTCCTCAGACTACCTCATTCAAAGAAATATCCGTCTCAAAACCCATATCTAAATCAAATTCTCTTTTCGTGATAGAAACTTGGTTTTAGAGACTCCCTAAACCGACTTCTTGCCAAAAGTGGGTTAAAATACCACTTTTGGCAAGAAGTCGGTCTGTAAAAAGAATTCTCAACACTCAAATTTACCACCATACGCCATATTTACCACCTCAGCAGTGGTAAATCAAATCACCGATTCATAGCTATAAGTGGGTAGAAAAAGCTACTTATAGCTATGAATCGGTTCTTATGACAGCCTCCACCTCATCGAATCATAGCCAAAAGTAGGTGTAAAGACGGACTTTTGGCTATGATTCGTTCTCATAATTACTGACATTAAGAAGATATTGAGAACAAAATCGTCTCCGAATGTTTCTATATATGTAGATTTATTCGTAACTTTGCAGAGTAAACAAACAACGATATGGACAAACCGATTTTCAAACTCGTAATACTCCCGGAGGCTGACGCATTTTTAGAAAGCCTCGCCCCAGCTGTACTCCGCAAGGTATTCTATAATATAGACAAGGTAGCCGGAGGGGTCAAAGATGCAGACCTGTTCAAGAAGCTTGGCGATACTGATATTTGGGAGTTCCGCACATCTTGGCAGGGGATGGCATACCGATTGTTTGCCTTTTGGGACAAAGACGGTGAAACACTCGTTGTCGCTACCCACGGACTTATGAAGAAAACTCAAAAGACCCCGAAAAGCGAAATCAAACACGCGCAAGCGATAAGGAAAGAATATTTTGAAACCAAAGACAAATAAGTTATGGCACAGATGAAAGTAACAACCTTTGAGGAACTGAAAGACCGTCACCTCGGCAAAATAGGAACACCGGAACGCGACGCATACGAAGCCGAAGTAAGGGAAGCAATCCAAAGCTACCATATCGGCGAGGCTATCAAGGCGGCAAGAAAAGAGCGCAACATGACCCAAGACCAATTAGCAGAACTTATGGGCGTGAAGAAAGCGCAAGTCAGCCGGATTGAACGCGGCTACAATCCTACTATCAATACCATAACAAGGGCTTTCAAGGCTCTCGGAATCGCAGTTTCGCTTAATTGTGGGAATATGCAAATAGCTTTGGACTAAAAATATCGCAAAGATGAATTTGACCCCAGCAAGTGAACTTGTTGATGAGGTCTGGGGAAAAGTCGGAACCCCGGAGCGTGACGAGATGGAGGCGCAGTTAAAGAAGAAAACCAACGAATCGTCAGATGCTTACTTTTAGGCGCCTGAAATAGCACCTAAAAGTAAGCATCTGACGATAAATATCTATATTGTTCTAAACACCATGACCATAGGATATGCAAGGGTATCGACCTCCGGACAGAACCTTGACGGGCAATGCGACAGTCTCCGGCTTGCCGGATGCGAGAGGATATACAGCGAGAAAATATCGGGAGCCAAGGCGCAGCGTCCGGAACTGGAGCGGATGCTCGACGCTTTGAGGGAAGGAGACACAGTGGTTATAACGGAACTGACCCGGCTAGGGCGTTCTGTAAAGGAACTGTTCACCATCATCGAGAGGGTGCATGATGCCGGAGCCTCGATAAAGTCGCTCCGTGAGACTTGGCTTGACACCACCACACCGCAGGGAAACCTGCTCTTCACAATCTTCGCAGGACTCTCACAGTTCGAGAGAGACCTCATAAGACAGCGTACCAAGGACGGACTTGAGGCAGCACGTGCCAGAGGGCGCAAAGGAGGCCGTCCTAAAGCGTCCTACGACAAGGTAGAGACGGCACTAAAGATGTATGAATCAAAGCTGCACACCATAGAGGAAATAACCGGTGCCACAGGAATAAGCCGATCCACGCTCTACCGAGCAATCACAGAAAAGTACAAAAATAAATAAAATGAGGATTTTTCATCAATTGTATATCGTATAATTAATATACTATCATGAGACTACGGTTCTTAATTTCTAAAATATTATAACCAAAGCATCATTAAACAGAAGTAAATTAAACCGAAGTGTCTAAAATATGCAATTTTCTCATCGCATCCCTGAACTTTTAATTTATTCAATTGTTATATTGTAGTTCAACTATAAATTTAAATATGAGACTTAAACTTTTATCCATTCTAGGACTGGCTCTTCTTTTTACTGCCTGTTCAAATGATGAAGATTATCTTTTCAAAGAATTTGAGAAGACAGATGGCATGAGCCGTGAAATACTCGCCATTGCAGACAAATTAGGAAGGAAATAATTTGGTAATTCGAAGAGTCTGATATACCTTTGCAGGCGGAAAACTTTGATTACATAGTTTAAGCGCACTTAAACTACTCCGTAGTTGTGCGCTCTCCCGAGGGGCTTATGGCTCTGCCCTAAGAACCCACCTCAGACAACTAGAACAGTACGCCTCTCTAAGAGAATCCCTTATAGAAAAATTCATTGGATACGGAGTATGCCTGAGAGAACATTGGAACAGTCTGTTCAACGGCGAGACCGTACAGTCCAACCATATTGTTGTCAGAGGGCAGCACATACCGTTGGACAATCCCCTGCAGGTGCGACTGGAGGAAGGACATAGGCTAATGCTCCATGACCAGCATTGGGTCACGGAGCAAGGGTTTTGGAACGGGATCAAGAAGGGGCTGACTAAAGTGTTTGAAAAGGGAAGCCAAGCTTACGCTTGGGTAAGGCAGCAGCTCGGATATGGGAGAGGACTTGGAATATAAGTTTATTCAACCTTATTTTTAGATTACTGTATCATTTGATCCATTGCGCGTAAATGAGATAAGAGAATATTATTCCCCACAGAATATAATACCTCATTTTGTATGATTTCCTATTTGAGGTATTCTTTCTTGTTTTGTATTCGTTAAGGACTTCATACATTGAATACAAGAGTCCAATACTGAATACAATGGAAAGTATTATAGGCCTTATCACTCTACAACACAAGCAACATAATCATAGATAAACAAGCCCCAGCCTAAATACGGGATAGCCTTTTTCAAAACCGCCTTTGCTGCGACTTTTGCAACTTTCTTAACAGCTCCTTTGCCAGCTGCATTTACAACTTCTCTAACACCTAGAGCCTCAAGTACACAACCACCAGCTGTAGTTCTTGATACAGGCTGATCGACGACGGTCTTTTGGTAGTCTAGTAGAGCCATCGCCACCACAGCTAACATTTCATCGTCTTCGATGTCGAGATCCTCTTTGGTTATATCGTTTTGAGCTAAGAAATCACGAGACACCTCTACTAACGTTTCTATGTCTTTTTGAGAAGGTTCTTCATCAAATGACCTAGAATTTACACCATTAGAAAGGTTAATTAGAGCTGTTCTAAACTCTTGAACTCCCTTTAATTCTAGAGCGGATTCAGGTTCTTCAATAGGCTCGATTTCAGAATTTTGGCATGAAACATAGACAAATATTCCAGCCAACATAGCAATAACGGTGAATAGAAATTTTATCTTTTTCATTGTAGTGAAAATTTTTTGCAAAATTACAAAATTTATTAAAACCGAAAAAGTTTCTACCGTGATTTTATCACCCGTCCACACTGTAATTAATCTAGTTCGCTTGCTATTTCCTTCAGAATCGACAAATCGACAGTAGAGAAATCTGACTTGTCATAAATCTTCATCAGATATACCCTGCCTTCCATCTCGGCGGCAATGACTGTGTAGGTAATGACCCTCGCACCACCGGACTTGCCTTTGCCTTTGGAAGCAATAGCCATTCTTATCTTCCGGATGCCAGGACTTAATTCCACTCCCTGAAAGGGATTTTCCTGCAAGGAACGAGAGAATTCACATAGGTCATTCTTTAATGACCTATGTCTCTTGGAAAGAGCTTTGAATGACCTTTCAAAGTCAGGTGTGGGTATAATGTCAAAGTTCATCGAGCATATCTTGGATGGTTCTACGAGGAAGTTTACCTTCCTCCATTAGTTTTACCTGCTCCCAACTGCGTCTAAGGCTCTCTGCAAATTCGTCCACTTGCCGCTGCTGCTTCGGTGAAAGGGTCAGTTCCCCCCGACCGACACTCACGAGGGCGTAGAGAGAGTTCTTGCGACGTATCAGGACTCGTTCCCCCTCATCCGCCCGGTCGAACGATGCGGCGAGGTTGTTTCTGTAATCACTGACTGATAATGCTTCCATATTCCTTAAAAATTAAAATTTGTGCAAATATAGCTATTATTCAACTATATAACAAATTTATGTACAAAAAAATGTACATCGCCCCCTAAATTTGCCCCTCCGGAGCCGGGTGGCTCTGTTCGTTTTGCTTTGCTTTTTCCCTTTTGTATCCCCTCGATTGGAGGTTGTTTTTTCGCCCATCGAGGGCTCAAAACAACCCTAAAAGCCAATGCTTACTTCAAAGCATAGCCTACTATATGCTTACCGCCCTTGAAAAGCACGCTTGTATATAATTGATTTAAATCATTTACAGGCGTATTTTTTTTGTTAACTATGAGTTTTATAGTACTTTCTATGAGTTTTATAGTACTTTTCGAGGTCTGAACTATGAGAAATTTAGTACTTTGGTCGTAGTTAATGAGTATTTTCAAAATTACTCATATTTGAATTATTTTTATTATCTTTGCGCTATGAAAAAGAACTCACCCCAACCGCCCAAGAAAACCCAACTGACGGAATCCTCGAGGATGATTCTTCAGGGTTATGATCTTACGACCGCCAAGTATAAAGCTAACCTCTATCAGAAACGGATGATGCTTGCCGTTGCCAGTGCTGCCCAATCAAAAATCGATGGTACTCGACATATTGCCGGGAAACAATTCAAAGTCGAGGAAGGAGAATTCCCCATTATCTCGGTACCCATTGACTTGATACTCCAGGACGATGATAGTTCAAATATCTTCGCAGTTCGGAAAGCAGCCAAAGACTTCATCGGACGTGTCATCGAGTATCAAGCAGCCGATGGCAGCTGGGTGGTATTCTCCCCTATCATAACCGCCACTATACCTCGGTATGGATCCGAGGTGCAGTTGCAGGTTCACAAGCTCTTTTGGGAGGCTATTCTCGACTATCGAAGTGGATATCGTAAATTGGATGTAAAAAGAGCCATAGCGCTGAAATCAGTCTATGCCATCCGCTTCTATGAACTCTTCAGCGGAAAGACCGAGCCAATCATCTATTCCATTACAAAGCTCAAAGAGATGTTTGCAATCAAGGACAAGTATAAACTTACCGCAGATTTCGTCAGATATGTTATTGAGCCAGCGAAAAGAGAATTGGATGCGGCAGCACCCTATAGTTTCGACTTTGAACCTATCAAGGATGGGCGAAAAATCATCGCATTCAAATTTACGCCTCTGCATTATCCTCAGCGAGAAAACGAGGATGCCGAAGTGCGAGACCTGCATCGGAAGCTTTCGCTCTCTTGGGATATCCGAGACCGCCATGTTCGAGACTATCTCAGAAACTCCATAGGATTCACCGAAGTTGAAATCAAGAACAATATCGAGGCGTACCAAGGACGGACTTGAGGCAGCACGTGCCAGAGGGCGCAAAGGAGGCCGACCGAAAGCAGCCTCCGGAAAGATTGAGACCGCTCTGAAGATGTACGATTCAAAGCTACACACCATATCCGAAATAACCGCTGCCACAGGCATCAGCCGGGCAACACTGTACCGGGCTATCGAGGAACGCAAAAGTAATAAAGTAAATAAGTAAACTTGATTATTTGTAACAAAGTTTACTTATAATAAGGTAATAAAGTCACAGACCATTAAATCACTAAACGAATATTTATTATTCTTACAATCTCGTGTTGAAAAGCGATGAAAATGCCCGGCTAAACTTTTTGCCCTTAATATTTGTGTATATAGTATATATTTTATATCTTTGCACCATAAATCTAAATGATATGGCAACATCACTAAACATCAAGCGCAAAAACATCGACCTCCCCGTCGATACTCTGCAAAAGCTCTCCATCATGGCAGTAGCCCAGGGCAAGAGCTTAAAGAACTTCATCGAGACGGTTCTTATATCAAAAGCCAATACCGTGGCCGTTGAAGTAAGCGAAAACCCATCTCCCTCCGGCGACCCGTGGTTTAATGACCCGGAAAACATAGCCTCCGTAAAACGTGGCATGGAAGATATAAAAGCCGGAAGGTGCCGGGCTTACTCAATGGACGAAATAAGAGAATTGTTAGGCGTATGACTTACGAACTAATCTTATCGGACGAAGCGGCAGAACACATGATAGAGTGGCGAAAGTCCGGGCAAAAGAAAACACTAAAGAAGATTAGCAATCTATTTGAGGAACTGAAAGAACACCCCAAGTCCGGCACCGGACACGTTGAACAACTAAAAGGAGATATGTCGGGGTTATGGAGTCGGGAAATCAACAAGGGCGACAGAATGATTTACAGCATTAAAGATGACAAGGTAATTGTCAACGTGCTATCTCTCAAAGGGCACTACGACGACAAATGAATAGGACAGGCAGGGCAATGCCCTGTCTGTCTTTTATATGTGACAATTCTGGGCGAACTGATCTGTTTTTTTTAATTTTCAAAGCTGTGCCGGAGGTGTAGCTGCATCGACATCCGGATATAAGAAACCTTACTTACAGAACGACAATCTCCGGCAAGCCGCCCGATACTGTCACCTTCTCATACCCCGTTTCGGTGTGTCCGGCTTTTGCCGCAGCTGCTCTTCCTCCTGCTTTCTCTTCAGTCCGAGAGCCTCGGTAATCTTCGCCCATATATTCCTGAAGAAGTCCGCTATGCGCATACCGCACATGGAGATGAACGAGTCCTGCCCCCTATTCTCCATCTTTATCTCTACCTCCTGATAGTATTCCTTCGTATATCCTTACCATTGGAAGGGTCTGTCCATGAACATGGCTTAAACCTTATGGCTTCTCCACCAAGTATTCTGTCCTGCCACTCCGGACGGTCGATGCCTATGGAGACAAGTTCCCTAAGCAACTTAATCTCCAAAGGATGCCTACGCACAAGAGCAGTCATCGAAGCATTGGCAGTTGTCTGAAGCCGCTCCATGTCTGCCTCGGCTTTCTCCCTTGCTTTCCGTTCCTTCTCCGTCTCTCCCCTCGCCTTCTCAATCTCGCTGTCCTTGCCTGACACGAGCAGCTTGAGTCCGGCATTTTCTTTCGCCAGTCTCTCGACATCCTTCTTGGCAAGGAAACTTATCGAGGCGTTGTTGATGCGTTCAAGAGCCTCCCTTTCTATCTTTCGCACTTCCTTCTCCCTGCTGTCATACGATGCCAGCAGTCTGTCGGCTGAAAGCTCGACACCCTCCAGATATTCGTTAGCGGTGAACAGGGTGTCGAATTTGCTACGCTCTTCTTCAACTTTTGGCTTGAGCTCCTCCAGCTCTCTTTGTTGACGGGCTATCTCCAGATTTTTCTCCGCAAGCTCGGAAACCTTATCGGATAACTCATCCTCCTTCTGCCGGATAACCTTGTCACGGCTCTCTATCTCGGCATCCTTTTTTACAAGAAGGTTCTCCATCTTTGCAAGCTCGGCAAGCACCTCGTCAAGCTGGGCGTGCATTTCCTCGCAATGCTCCCTGTAATACTGCGCAAGCTCCTTATGCCTTGCCGGGCTTCCCTCCTCGCCACGGCGAAGTCCGAACTGCTCCATAGCCTCCGCATATTCCGTCTGCCTCCGCTTGAGTCCGGATTTCGTCATTATGTCGTCGGCGCACAGCCGCAGTGTCGATGCGTC
>VSPO01000046.1 GCA_009775375.1 Muribaculaceae bacterium
CCGCTGGGATGCCGTTTTGGCGTTGGTCTGACAGACCGACCAAATCAGTGTGCCGTTGCTATAGGTGAGTAGTTACACTTCAATTATTTTGATACTGCTATTATTGATCGTCTTTTATTTTTTTTATACGATCAATCAAGACGATAGCAAAGTGGGCGAGAATCCCATATACGAGCGTGGCAAGCAAGGCCATGCCTTCGTTGATGAGAATGATTTTTGACAATGGCATCGGAAACTCTGGACGAGCCTGATGGAAGGCCGCAACCACTGCACACACGCTCAGCACGATGAACACAACAATCATGGAGAATGGCGCGAACCCCATTTTATATCTTCCTATCTGTATCATTGTTTTTTCAGTTTTGCAATTTTTGCTTTTGTCTGTTTCACTGCGCTTTTTAGCCCCGGAGAAAGGGACTGAAAGCACATCATTTCAAGATGTCCATTCAATTCAGCAATTAGCTCAGGGAAATGCCTGCACATCTTGAATGCCGCATAAATACTGAAACATCTGACAGCATACGGCTCACATTCGGAATTGATTTTCGACATGCAGAAATCGAGAAAATCCGTCCGGATGTCGTCGGCCTCATATTCCTGCTCTCTGAGCAATTGGATAAGCATGCGTTTCTTCGAAGCATCTGTTTCCGTCATCAGCATGTCGATCATGTCGTCGCGCAGGGAGACCAACCATTCGGATTCCGGCAGATGGGTCATTGCCCAGAGTGCATTCACGCTTGTCCTGCGGTCGGACGAATTAACCAGCCGCCACAGAATGTCTGAGTTTTCACGTGAGCCCACGGCCCATGAGACCACACGCCTGACTTCCGGCAGATTGATTCTTTGCGACAATAGCTCTTCGATGTTCATTGCGACTACGTTATAACTGGACAATACATTGTTTTCAGACTGCAAATATAGATAAAAATCTCCTTGTAAACAAGAAAGACCGGAATTTATGGATCACTTTCCGCCTATGAACGACTTCTTATTACTTACCAAATGCCATAAACCACTTACCTCTATTTAAAATCGCCTTGCGTTCTCAAAATTACAACAATAACATGGTCTGAATATCAGATTATTTGATTATATTTGCGACAAAATAAATTACAATATGGACAATACCTCTTTTTGGAATAAAATCAATGAAATAATAAAAGCGGATTTCTCAAACGCGGGGCTTGCCATATTAGATAAATTTGCAGAACAATTAATAAATGGAAGGATTGTATATCAACGATTTTCACCGACAGAACAGTATGGCAGCTCAGAGGGAGGCGCAACTCATGTCATTGCATCCATTATCGCGGGAGCAGAAACTCTCTCAGATCCAGAGTATCCGTTCCGGCAAAACTTCAAAAAGAATACTTTTGACAAATCTATAAAAATCAGAGTATGAGAAAGAAAATCATTTTCCCGGTGCTGATGATGCTTTGTATTCTGAGCTGGAATTCATGTGGCAAGGGAAAAGACGTGGAAGTGAGAGGCGATTCCAAAGACATTCTTTATATGGGACGCACGCACGTGACCCCGGAAGGATATGTGGCGTTTAATTATCCCGGAGTCACGGCCATGCTTAACTTCGAAGGGAAAAGACTCGATATGCTGACGAGCAAAGGCAGCGGCTACTATATGGTGGAGGTTGACGGTTCAATGGCACGCAAGATATGCGTTGGAGAGAATGACTCCGTGGCGTGCATCGCTGATTCACTTGGAGATGGGGCACACACGGCCCGCATTACATACGCAATGGAGGGATTTGAAAAGAAGCCTGAAATCAAGGGATTCATGATGCCGGAAGGGTCGCGGATTCTCCCGCCTCCGCAACGTCCCGAACTACGGATAGAATTCATCGGCAATTCCATGACATGCGGCTATGGCACAGAAGATCCCGACGGAAAAGGAGGGTTCAGCTATGACACCGAAAACCATTGCCTGACGTATGCCTATCTGACCGGCCGCAATCTTAATGCCGACGTGAGTGTCGTGGCCAGGTCGGGAATCGGCATGTACCGCAACTACGACGGTCCGCGAGAGGGGGACTCTTTGCGCACAATGCCAAAGGAATATGCCTACACTATGCTTTATGACCCTGAGCATCCATGGGATTTCAGCCGTTTCATGCCGGATATCGTATGCATTAATCTCGGCACCAACGACACCTCAACCGACAATTATGACATTTCGATATATGAGCGGGAATATGACAAGTTTCTCACCCGTCTGCGGGAACTGTATCCTTCCGCGAAGATAGTGCTTCTTACAGGCTCAATGCTAAACGGCAAACCACTTGAAGACGTGAAAGGAGCGCTCGACCGTCTTGCCCAAAAGCATGAAGGGACATACCGTTTCGACATGTCGCCACAGACCGGGGAGTTGGGTTACGGAGCAGACTTCCATCCCTCAGCCGCCCAACATGCGAAAATGGCCGAAGAGCTGACCGACTTCCTGAAATCGATAGCAAATTGATAGAGCTTTCCTGATAAGTGTTAAGTAAGTGTACAGATTATTCCTATACATGTCTTATCCAATCTGAGCGCTGGATTTCAATCCGTGATTCAGTTCTGATGGAACCCCATCACGCCATCATCCCAAATCGAAATCCCGACCCTCATATTGGCAATCCAAGTATAGGAATAATCTGTACACTTACTTAGTAAAAAATAATATATGATGCAACAATTGCTCTTATAAAAAATTTCATCCAGCAATGTCGGAAGCAACAACGAAGAATGGCGGGCTGAAGAGCCCGCCATTCTTCGTTCCTGATTCATTTATTTTCCTTCTTTGGTCGTGCCGCTGTCGTCGCTCGGAATGTTGATGTCTTGTTCAACTAAAGTCCATGGCACGACATTGACATTAAATGACACGTTGTATTCCGTATCGTTGACGAACTCTGATTCCAAAAGGTAGTCGCCTTCGTTGGCAATGCCTTTCCCCATTCCTTCTATGCTCTTGACGCTGATTTTGTAGAAATGGTTGCGGACCAGGCCGTAGCTGCCGGTAGCATCCGGTGTTGTTTTGTAACCCAAGTGCTGAACAGGTACCACGAAGAAGCACTTTCCATCTTTATATGCCTCTATATATCCGCATGAGATAGCGAGGGCTTTGTTTAATTCGTCATCGGAGGCAAGATCTTTGCCGTCCGGGCCATTATAATTATCCCGAATGAATCCTCCCGCTACTCCTTCCTTAGGAAACCTGAGCTGAGGCGTAACCATATTATAAGTGCCGCCTTCTGCCTTGGGTTTCAGTTCGGTTATCGCCTTTAATTCGTCTCCGCTGAGAGGAGTGCCGTCTTGCTTGAAAATTGATTTTTGGGCAAAGGCCATCTTTGTCCAATAATCATTCTCTTTGTATATCTTGTCGCCACGCTTGAAGAAAGTCTCAGGAGCATTTACTGGCCCTTCAATTTTATATGTGCCGACAAGCACGATTGAGGGTAGAGAATTCCTTTTGCGGACATTACTATTCTCTTGATCGATGTAGTTGCTTTTCGGGAGCGTGGTCTCATGGGTGTAAACCACATCATTAAAACCTTTTGGTTTCTCCTGGCCTTCCGTACTGTAGAATCGAGCATATGTATATGGAGTGTTGCCATCGACAGATCCGACATTACCGTTGGGGAATGTCGAAATATTGTAATTTTTGGAATGAGCCCAATTTGTCTGGAGGTCTTTCTGAAAGTCAGTCCAACCCGATAACTCGTTCTGCAAACCTGCATAGTCAACAGAAAGATTCTTCACAAGATAGCTGCTTTTCTCTACTCCGGAGACATACCATCCATCGAGTTGCAATATCAAGGTAAATGTCTCATCCACAGACCCATTCCCCGGATCATCGACAGCGACTCCATTCTTAACAGTCAGATTAGTAGCAGTAAATCCGTCTTGTAGTACTTGGACTTTGGCAGCGGCACGCTCTACGTTCAATTGTATGGGAGCAGCATTATCCGTGAAATTATCAGGAGAAAGGCTTGTTGCGAGAACCTTCTTATTTTCATTATTCTTATCGAAATAATGTGCGCTCGACATTATGAAATTATCGCCATTTTTCACGACATTAATTTCCAATTGAGAAATTAAATTAAGGGGTGAACTTAGCTCTTGACTTTCCGGGAGATTGGCATAGGCAATAACAGCGTCAGGCAATTCATCATTTGACGTAGGCACTCCACATTCCCATTTGGAGCCATCAATTTTTTTTGCGTCAACAAGCCCTACCTGTGTGTTTCCTCGATAGAACGCGAGTTTGAGCTTACTTATAGTATTTTCTGCTTTGGCAACTTCATCGTCTGCCGCCTTTGTGGAGGCTGACGATTCTGAACGGGTCATATCGTTAGTCGCGATTGCCACTTTCAGGATTGGGGTCTCTTTTTCCGACGGTTTCTCCGGCTCGTCGGTGACGTTTTCCGTACTCACGCAGCCGCCCAACAGCGACATTCCCAGAAGGGTGCTAAACAAGAAGGGAACGGTTTTTCTCATCTGATATTAGATTGTTTGTTTATATTCGGGTTAATGAAACGACGTCGAAGATTTCGCCAAGGGAAGTAAGGAAAGTTAAGACGTGCGCCCTAATTCTTCCAAGATACGGAATGTCTTGGAATTATGCCGCAAATTAAACGCATTTTTCGATAAGATGCAAGAAAATCGAAGAAAAATTTATAGTCTTCCTAAAGAATACTGCGTTTTTCAACTTTCGGATTGAAGCTTTTCCGCAAGCAAGCAAACCTTAGACTTGTTAATTTTGTTAGGAATTTAAACGATATTCCACAAGGTTATGATAAGCACACATAGAAAATATCCACTCCTCTCCTCGCTTTCATTGCTTTTAATTCCGGCTCTTTGTTTTCAGGGATGCAAGAAGCATGAAAAGGCCACTGTGGCTGATGCCGCGAAGGTCAGCGTAGAGGTGATGGGCAGCGCTTCGTCGAAAAGCAGCCCCTCCGGCTCTTATTCAGGCACGACCGAGTCAGGAGAGAACACGACCGTCAGCTTCTCCGTGCCGGGAACCATCATCGGCATGTATGCAGAGGTGGGTCAGCATGTAGCCAAAGGCCAACGCCTCGCAGAGGTGAAGAGCGGCAACCTTCGGGATGCCAACAATATTGCCCAGGCCGAGCTCGCGGAGGCCCGCGACGCTTACGCCCGTCTCAAGAAACTGCATGACGCCAATGCCTTGCCCGACATAAAATGGGTGGAGGCACAGCAAAAGCTCAAGCAGGCTGAAAACGCAGCTTCGATAGCGCAAAGAGGCGTGGGAGACGCCATAATCCACTCCCCTATTTCCGGCATGGTGGCTGAGAAATTTGCCGACGACGGCCAGACTGTGGTGCCATCGCAGCCGGTGCTATCCATCGTAAGCCTCGGGAAGATGCAGATTGCGATTTCAGTGCCGGAGGAGGATGTCGACAAGTTTAAGCCGGGGATGACCGCTGACGTGACATTCGGCAACATCGACGGGCTGACCGTCAAAGGCACATTCCATCAAAAAGGCGTCACCGCCGACCCTCTGACACGCTCCTACAAGGTGAAATTCAACATTCCCAACCCCGATGGGAGAATCCTGCCCGGGATGATCGGCAATGTCGTCGTGGCGGGGAATGCCGAAGCCGACAGTATCAAATCGCAAGGAGCAAGTTTCAGCCTGCCGTCGCAAGCCGTGCTGCTTGATTCCGACAACCGTCGGTTCGTATGGATTGTCAGCAAAGGGAAAGCGGAACGACGATTCGTAGAGGCTGACGAGCTTTCTTCGGAAGGGGTCTGCGTAAGGAGCGGACTCGCCCCCGGCGACAGCGTCATAGTGGCCGGGATGCAGAAAGTCAGCACAGGCGCTCGCGTAACGACAAAATAAGACGGGCCAAAACCTGATATACTTCACACACCCACAAAGACTATATTCTATGCCATCAGATACTTCAAGACCCACTCCACCTGCCGGCGGCAAAATGAATCCGCTGGTGATGGCGGGCATGAAATACAGCAAGGAGGTGATTCTTCTTGTATGCGTCCTGATTGCCTTCGGCATCTACGCCCTGAAGGTCATGGACAAGAATGAATTCCCCTCTTTCACAATCAGGGAGGGGGTCGTGGCGGCCGTCTATCCCGGAGCCACAGTAGAGCAGGTGGAACAGGAAGTGCTAAAGCCGCTCGAAGATTATGTCTTCTCTTTTAAGGAGGTCAACAAGGAGAAGACGCATTCAAGGGTGACGGCCGGCATGGTCATTATCTTTGTGGAACTTGACGACAACATCGACGACACCACCCCCTTCTGGAATGAATTCAAGGTCGGGATGGACAAGGTCAAGATGACGCTTCCCCCCGGAGTGCTGGGAGTGGAGACAATGAGCAATTTCGGCGACACCTCCGCCCTGCTCATCACTATGCAAAGCAAAGACAAGACTTATCGCGAACTGGGAGAATATATGGATCGCCTCAAGGACCGCCTCCGCACGATAGAGAGCGTAAGCTCTCTTTCCGTCACCGGGAAGCAGAAGGAGGAGATAGCCGTCTACCTCGATCCGGAACGGCTGAAGCATTACGCCCTTTCAGAGGCCTCCATAGGCGTAAATCTCATGTCGCAGGGATTCAAGACGACCGGAGGATCGCTTAAGGACGGACATTACACGAAGCCTATCATCGTGGAGCGTCCCGCCAATTCCGTGGCCGACATCGCCGACATGATCGTACTCTCCACTCCCGGAGGAAGCATCGTGCGCCTCGGCGACATCGCCGACATCAGGCGCGAATACCCCGATCCCGACAGCTATATCACCAACAACGGCGAGAAATGTATCCTTCTGAGCCTACAGATGAAGGAGGGCTACAACATCGTCGAGATGGGCAGGCAGGTCGACAAGCAGATCGAGGCTTTCCAAAAGGAGATTCCGCAAAGCGTCACGCTCTTCAAGATTACCGACCAGCCTGTCGTGGTCAACAATTCGGTCAATTATTTCCTTGTGGAGCTTCTCATTGCGATTATAGCCGTGGTGGTGGTCATCATGATTCTGCTGCCATTAAACGTGGCGCTCATCGCCGCTTCCACCATCCCTATCGCCATCTTCATCTCGCTTGGTCTGTTCTACGCTTTTGGAATCGAGCTTAACACGGTCACTCTCGCCTGCCTCATCGTGACGCTCGGAATGATCGTAGACAACTCCGTCGTCATCATCGACAACTATGTAGAACTGATTTCCGACGGCGTAGACCATTACACCGCCACGCTGCGCTCCGGCACGGAGTTCTTCAAGGCCATTTTTTCGGCCACGCTCGCCATCTCCGTGACCTTCTTCCCGTTCTTAGTGACGATCAAGGGGATGTTCCGCGACTTCCTGACGGATTTCCCCTGGGGAATGACCATCATCCTGCTCGTCTCTCTGGTCGTGGCCGAGATGCTGGTGCCATACATGCAATATAAGCTCATCAAGAAGCCTATCTACAAGCTTCAGCGCGACGCCTTGGCCTCCGGGAAGAAGAAATTCAATTTCTTCCTGTCGATGCAGAACGGCTACAACAAACTGATTGAACTCTGCTTCAGATGGCCGAAGACCACCGTCATTCTCGGCTTAGCATGTGCTCTCCTGGGTGGCTATCTCTTCGTCACACGCCCGATGCAGCTTATGCCCATCGCCGAGCGCAATCAGTTTGCCGTGGAGATATTCATGCCGGAGGGGACGTCGGTGGAGCGCACGTCGGAAGTGGCCGACTCTTTGGAGAAGCTTTTAGCGAAGGATCCGCAGGTGGTCTCAATCGCCTCGTTCCACGGCTGCTCCTCACCCCGATTCCAGGCAACGTATGCGCCTCAGGTAGGCGGACCGAACTTCGCCCAATTTATCGTCAACACCAAAAGCAACGACGCCACAATCGACGTGCTCAATAAATACACCGGGAAGCTGGAATCCTATTTCCCCGATGCCTTCATCCGCTTCAAGCAGCTGAGTTACTCGAATGCCGACTATCCGATCCAATTCAAGTTCAGCGGGGCAACTCCGGAAGTGCTTAAGGCTACGGTGGATTCCGTAGCGGCGATGGCTCGCACCGTGCCGGGTCTGCGCAACGTGCGCAGTTCGCTTGGCAATCCGTTGGCTTCGGCCCTTGTCTCGCCCGACCACGACCGGGCCGAGCGGCTCGGGCTTAACTCAACCCTGATTGAGGCCACCCTTGCGATGAGATATTCCGACGGGCTACCCGTGGCAACCGTCTGGGAGGGCGACTACGGAATCCCCGTGACGCTGAAGACCAAGTATGCCCGCGACGGTTCCATCTCAGGACTCGACAACCAACCGATGCCCGTAGCCGGAATCGGGACTGTGCCGCTCCGGCAGGTGGCCGATGTCACTCCGCAATGGCATCCGGGTCTTATCTCTCATGAAAACGGAGTCTACTCCGTTTCGCTCATTTCGGAGGTGGAACGCAACATCAACGTGATCGACCGCACGGAAGCGCTAAGCGACAGCATCGCCAAGATGGGGCTTCCCGAGGGCGTGGAGATGAAGAAAGGGGGCGAATGGGCCAACACTATGGACACGCTTCCGCAGATCCTGACGGGGTTGGCGATGGCCGTAGCCATAATATTCTTCATCCTTCTCTTCCATTACGCGCAGGCCGACACGTCGGGGTTGCTCCTTTTGTCGCTGCTGCTTTGCCTGCCCGGCGCGGCTTTGGGACTGATCATCCAGGACGTTGCGATGTCGCTTACGTGCGTGCTGGGCATCGTGTCGCTGATGGGCATCCTTGTCAGAAATGCCATCGTGCTTCTCGACTATGCGGAGGAATTGCGCAACCAGGGGCAGACCGCCCACGACTCCATCCTCAATGCGGCAAAGCGCAGGATGCGACCCATTTTCCTGACCTCGGCAGCCGCCACGATGGGCGTGCTTCCGATGACGATCGGCAACAGTGCGCTTTGGAAAC
The DNA here is from genome assembly GCA_009775375.1 of Muribaculaceae bacterium. Classification (GTDB taxonomy): domain Bacteria; phylum Bacteroidota; class Bacteroidia; order Bacteroidales; family Muribaculaceae; genus Lepagella. The sequence goes on from VSPO01000046.1 coordinate 8,916, forward strand.
CTATGGGAGTCGTGATCTTCTGGGGTACGCCCGTCACGATGATATTTATCCTTACGGTCATACCCGTGGCCTACGGCATGATGAAGAGCCGGCTGAAAGATGCCGACAAACCTCTCGCTGAGCCTCTTGAGACCCATCTATTGTAATACAAAACCGAATTTCGTAAGTTATGAAAGCCAAGCTACCCACTTTGATAATGTCGCTGCTGGCGGCGCTCTCCCCTTTCGGGGCGTCGGCCGCAGCTCCCGACTCCGTTCTCTCCCTTGACCAATGCCGGAGGATGGCGTTGGCCAACAATGCCGACATCCGCACGGCCGGCAACAACCTCCTTGCGGCCATAGAGACGCGCCGCGAGGCGTTTACGAAGTATTTCCCTGAGATACAGGCCGGCGCCTCGGTGTTTCAGGCCAACCACGACATGCTGCAATACAACGTGCTCGACCTCTTCACGCTCGGAATCGTGAAGAAGGGGGCTATGGCGGGGATATGGGCGATGCAGCCGATATTCGCCGGAGGGCAGATCGTCAATGGCAACAGGCTGGCGAAGGTGGGCGAAGAGGCGGCGCGTATCCGCAAGGAGCAGAGCCGCGAGGCTGTGGCGCTACAGACCGACGCGCTGTTCTGGCAGCTCGTGACACTTAAGGCCACGAAGCGCACGCTCGAAAGCGCGGTGGTGACGCTCGATTCGCTGGGAAGCCAGGTGAAGGCGGCTGTAGATGCCGGAGTCGTGCCGATGAACGATTATCTGAAAGTGGAACTGAAGCGCAATGGCTACAGGGCCGACATTGTCGACGCCGAGAATGGCATAGGCCTTATCCGGATGCTGCTCTCGCAGCAAATCGGGATGGGCAACGACGGGAATATCGACGTGGCCGCCGACGTGCCGGATTCCGTCGGGCCGCTGCCGCTCTCGATCCGTATGACCCCGGCCGATGCGCTACCTCAGACCAACGACTACCGTCTGCTTCAGAAGAACGTCGAAGCCAAGGACCTGGAGAAGCGCATGGCGGTGGGAAGCCATCTGCCGAAGGTGGCGATCGGCGGGGGATGGGTCTACCATAATGTGCTCGACCAGAATCATAATTTCGGAGTCGTCATGGCTACGGTCGACATCCCCCTGTCGGGCTGGTGGGGAGGCTCGCACGCCATACGCAGGAAGTCGCTGGAGGTGGAGAATGCGCGCACGGAGCTCAACAATCTCAGCCAGAAGTTGGAAATCGCGATGCAGGACAAATGGGACAACCTTACGGCCGCCCATCGCAAGATGCAGATCGCTCATGAGGCGATAGCGCAAGGGAAGGAGAACCTTCGGCTCAACCGGGCCTACTACGATGCCGGTATGTGCACGATCACCGACTTGCTTGATGCCGAGGCGCTCTACCGTCAGGCGCAAGACGATTTCATAGCCGCCTACGGCGTCTACCGTCTTTCCGAATCCCAATACCTGACAGCCACAGGCCGAGCCTTCGAATAGCCCCCTAATTTTTTCTGCAAAACGCTCAGTCGGGCATGGAGCGCATGGCCTCCGGCCCGCGCCAAGTCCATACAAGTCAAAGCTAAAAAGGCCAAGGAATCAAAACTTTTTGATTCCTTGGCCTTTTAGCCAATGCTGTCGTGCATTTAGAACAGGTCGGAATGCGAGCCGGTGTCGATGAAGAGCAATGTCAGCTCCGTGTCATTTTGTTCCCAGACAAGAAGCCAATCCGACTGGATGTGGCATTCCCAACATCCGTCATAATCGCCTGAAAGCTTATGCGGACGGTAAATAGCCGGCAATCTGCCGCACTCTCGCAGAATCGACACCACATTCTCAAATTTACTCATATCAAGTCCCCGGCGTATACACTTCTTATACGCCTTATCAAACTTCCTGGAAGTGAAAATCTTATAACTCATTTCATCAAATGTGCCATAAGTTCTTCTACACTATTGAAAGGACCTGAAACACGTCCTGCGCGGACATCTTCAAGTGCCAGGTCGAGCCCGCATTTTTTCTTCCTCTTGGGAGCACTCTTTGCAATCGAGACACCATCCAACGCACCAAGCACCTTCTTAAGGCTCGGCAGTATAGCGGGATTCTCAACATTTAAAATAAGCTGTGTCATAGCATTCAATGTTTGGTTGGCAACGCAAATTTAATAAATATCTGCCATATAAACAAATCAGGCTGTCGGTTGGTCTTTAGTTTTTTAGTCGGGAGTCGGTATTTTTTTAGTCGTCGGTGGGGGAACACGGCCCTTGGCCGCGTCACGGTAATGCCATCCGGCGGTAATTTCTGTTGTCAGTTTTCTGATGTTCTGATTTGGAAAAATTTTGTTTTGGTTTGAAAAACTAAAGTGTTTTGGTTTGGAAAATTTTGTTCCGATTTGAAATTGTTTTGTTTTATTTTGAAAAACTAAAGTGTTTTGTTTTTAATTTTTTTGTTTTGTTTTGAAAAAATTTGTTCCGATTTGAAAATTCTGATAGCTGTTATAGCTTTTATGGCTTTTAGAGGAGTTATGGCAGTGATGGGAATTATGAGAGTTATGGGATTTTAAGGGTTGGTTGGAGAGTGCAAAGATAGCTATGGGATGGCAGAAAAGAATGTTATTTTGAGGAATTTGCTTTTACGTATCTGACTCCTTTATTCTATCAAGAGATTCAATAAAACGAAGGAATCCAAGATTGTTTAGTGACGCAGCTTTGATATCTTTAGATTTTTTCTTCAATTTTAAAATATATTCATATGTCGCCCTGGCCTTATCAGCATTTTTATTATCCTTGTCTATACTACCACGGTCCTTGAGAGGCCTGTTGAGGGAATTTACACAAGAATCTGTCTTGCAGACAATTTTTTTGTCGTCCGATAGGAATGACAAGAGCCAACATTCCGTCTCATGTATGGCGATAGCGAAAATAACCCTATCTCTATCAAAGTCTGGATGGATCTGTGCTAAAAGTCTTTCACACACAGATTCATGCAGACTATCTGCATTATCGTAATTCTCTGCTATCCCATATTGCGACCTGACGTCGGTATCAATATGAACAACAACATATCTGCATCCCTCATTAAGGGCCTCCAGTATCATTTGGTCAGCTCCGGATATATACTGAAGCACACCTTGCCACGAGCCGAACCCGTCTTGTTTGCCCTGCATAGATTCCTTTGGCTTCAAAGGGATCACGTAAGCATCCTCTTCTCGGAGATAACGCTCCGTGATATGCTTCAAAATCCTATAGTCGGAATCCCTTCGAATACAATGCCTATCTTCATTCCCATGGCAATTGGATTTAGAAATTATCCGGAAGTCCACCGATAAGTCCGCTGAGCCAAAGCTGCGACAACTCCATTTTGCGTTCATGGCGATACGGTATCCTCTCAAGGCGGGAATGTCCGTCTATATCCCTGCGGGCCACGAACAGCCTTATTTCATCATCTGATAAATCCAGTCCGTCAAGTACGTAAGGGCAATGAGTCGTCACAATAACCTGCTTGCCATTCGCACGGCTGCGTTCTACAAGATACTTCGTCAACTTCGTCACCAACTTTGGATTCATTGCAGTTTCTATGTTGTCGATGGCAAAAAATTGGGGAGTGTCTTGACTATTAAACAGCGTAAGATAGAAAAGAAGGAAAAGGAAACCCTCGTTGGTGCTTCTTTGATCGAAGTAATGAAGCGAGTCTCTAAGATACCGGTCGCCTATAGACAGGCGATACTCATTTTGCATCAGGTTGTCAGGAATGTTAAATCCGTCAAACCAGTCAAGGAGCATAAGACCTTCATTGACTTCGGAAAAAAGCTCCCTGCCGTCTTTATCCGCTGCCTCCTTGAGATATTTAAGCAATCCTTCTCCATGCACACCCAATGGGAAAAGCGTGGAATCAAAAGTTTTACGCAAGAAATGCTCCGACGGACGATACGTAAGAAACGATGAAAGCTCTGCCGAATCAGAAGACAGCGATTGCAAAGTCCGTGTAAATGAAGCCATATCAATATTGCTTTTGGAAAGAGCCACGGCGAGCTCTCCCATAAGTTTCTGCATTGACTCTCCACTTTCAGCGGGAGATTGAGAGGCAGCATACATTCTACGGAATATCTGAGATGACGAAAAATTGACCCATCTCTTCAATGAATCCTCATACTCCAGATTGAAAATAAATGGCATTCCGGAAATGGTGACCTCAATTCCGATGACTCTTTTCATTCCTTCCTCACGCCTGGAGTCCTCATCCTCTTCAAAGGCATTTATCATGAATTGAGAATCCGTCACCCTTAAGTCTCTATTAGCAAGATATTCATTGTCAAGCTTGTCCTGCGAGGCTGCTCCTGCAAGCGATATTGCCTCCAAGATGTTGGTTTTACCACAACCGTTGGGACCGATAATCACGTTAAACCGTCCCAACGTCATTGTTAGATTAACGATGGACTTATAGTTCTGTATTTTGATACTCTCAATCATAAAAAGCAAACAATTATGAAGCAAAATTAACCAAATCATTTGGATTTACAAAAAATATACCGGGCATCCGATTATAAACCCACAAAATTAGAAAAATATGAATCCGACGGAAATAAAAGTAAGAGGGGCGGACCTCACGGCCCGCCCCTCCCGGATTATATATAAAAAGAATTGTCTGAACTGTTAGCGTCCTCTCCTTTAATACTTCATACTCCCGCGCATGCGGACCGATGAGTTCAAACCACGAAGAACCACGAGATTAACCACGAAACCACGTTTTTTATACTTCATACTCCATTCTTAATACTTTCCGTGGCAGTGGACTTGGCACCACTTAGCAGAGGCCAAGGAGGGAGAGGAACTGAGGGATTTTGGGGGATTCGGATTGGTTAAGGCCGAGGACGTTTATGGCTTTTGTGCGAAGTTTGACATCCTCCTACCTATTTAAATTTATGCAACAAACTATGGAGAGAGATTGACATCTCATTAAACATCATTAGTTATGGCTGAATTGATAAACGCCCAAAACTGTTTGGCCACTACATCTTTTGATAGATTGTTTTGAACATATTTACGGGCTCGTACTCCCATTCCTTTTCGATGTTCTTTATTTGCAAGAAGAGCTGTGAGTTCTGAAATCCATTCTTCCTTGTTATTCAATATTGCAATCTCATTATTCTCAATGGTTAGACCCTCAGCTCCGATTGAAGTCGTGACAACGCAGCATCCATATGACATCGCTTGAATTATTTTATTCTGTATCCCTGCTCCGGTCAGCATTGGTGCAACAACAATAGTTGCATTTCGAAAGTATGGTTCAACAGAATCTACAAATCCTGTTACAGTTATGCCATCAATTTCAGAAAATTTTTTAACTCTTGAACCCGGATTTGCCCCAATAATCTTGAATTCGAGATCCGGATATGATTCTTTAAGGACAGGGAATATTTTAGTTGAGAAAAAAGTTACCGCTACGATATTTGGCTCATAACTCATCTTTCCGACAAAGATGATGTTATTATCACTTTCGTGCGAAGCAATAGAGCCAATGTCAGGGATCTTAACCATATTCCCGACTGTGTGTATTATTCTTGACATGATATGATATACTGGTTGTCTACATCTGAAATGACCGCGCAACTGTCAAAAGAACCAAGACATTTCCGTTCATAGGATCTACATCTACGATAGTCAATTTCATAAATCAATTTTTTCAAACCTCTTGCTTCCCGTCGAGCCTTATCATAGTTCATTGAGATTGCATCTACAAAGTCAAGATACTTTATCAGACCGTTTTTCTCCCTTACATACTCTGCTGTGCGAATGTTATTGCAGAACACACAATCATAATTTGACATAATCTTATCAATTTCCTTGGCAATGGACTTATTATAATAATAGTTTACTTGAAGAGGCAGACGATTAAAGACAGATCCAATTGTTTGAATTATTGATTGCACCTTGCTAACTTGGAAACAAAATATATTATGGACACCATCTATAGCCTTATTATTCACTATGCCATCCTTATCAGGAGATATAAGTAATACATCCACGTCAAATTTCTCTTTCAGAAAGTTCAATTGCTGGACAGTCCGGATCTGGTCTCCACCGATAATAGGGAATAGAGGACGTGAAGAAATAAACAATAATCTTTTTCTCGACATAAAGTATTGTCTGGTGTATTTAAGAGATTTTATTATGACAATCCACACGTATAAGACAAAATCTTATAAAAAGAATTCTTCTTATGGGAGGATTTTAGGATCAGCTTAGCAATGAGAATTGGAATGAATAGTCCAGAAATAAACATCAGGCAATAGCAAATCCATATATTAAGGTGAAGTAAGTTGAAAAATACAATTCTTACAAAAACCATGGGAAACCATTGCAGAAGATATATGCAGAATGTATAATTTCTTAGATACGGGAAGAACGGCACTCCTTTTTTATCCAACCATCCAATAAATGAGATTGAAAATGACAGTCCGACTAAGGCAGACAAATACTTGTTTAAAGGATGATAAACTAACACGCATAGCAGGCAAAACAGCATAATGGAAAGAGTAATGGAGAACAATTCTCTGTCATCTGTCACTTTCATTTTTCTACAAATTATACCTAAACAGAAATAAGGGAAATAATATAGAGTGCCGGAAATGCCAAGAAATTCTATTCCGGTACATAAGTATGATGCACTAACACTGATTAGTCCCAACAGCAGCCACCCCCCCCAATTATATTTACCTAATATATAAGCAAATAGCTCTGCCATTACATATACACAAAATAATACCGTTAAAAACCAAAGAGGTTGAACCGGGTTATCAGACGGAATAAACAATGATTCCAAATAGCTCAACCAGCTGCCTTCAATGGGTCTTAATGCAAATTGTGATAGAAAAACTTTTGGGAGGAATACAATTGTTGTCAGTACGAAAAGAGGAATCAGCAACCGTTTCGCCTTTCGTGTCAGAAACTTTATACCCCTTGGCTTTGTGTCAAATAAAAATCCTGCTATCCAAAAGAACAAAGGCATGTGAAAAGCATATATCCATCGATGAAGGTATGAGTCATTAAAGCTTGGGGTCAACCCGATATGCCCCAACAAAACGAGCAGCATACCGAAAGTATACATATTGTCTATTATGACAAATCTCTCGGATTCAGTTTTTTTGTCCATCTTCTAAATATTTGAAAAAAGAGGAAAGTGAGTATTGTTGTGCTTCATCCGAAAGTTTTTCATTGAAAAGTTTATCAGACATTTCATTATATAACTGATTTGGATTCACCTCGTTTATTTTATTGATGAAGTCATAATCCGAAGCTACACAGATACAAGCCCCTTGGTATTTTTCGAAATCTATCCCCTCAAATGCTTCAGGAAATCCGATTATTGTTTTCCCAAAACTGAGAGCCTCCACAGTTTTGGTCTTTAGTCCTGACCCTGAAAAAATAGGCGCAATAACCGCAGAAGCATTGATATAATATTGATCCAAACTATCAACTCTTCCAACAAACTCAATATTCTCCGGGATTCCTTTTACGTTGCTGAAAGCTTCATTTATATTACCGACAACTTTTACTTTCCAATTAATCTTCGGCGCAATTTTATCTATAAATCTATTCAGTCCCTCATAATTGGCAAAGAAATTGGATCCTACAAACAGAAGATATTTGGTCACATTATTTTCACGGGATTTGGAGTTATATATTGACTTAATGTCCCGGTAAGGCAGAGATGTCGGAATAACAACATCTGCGCCTTTGCCATAATGAGAACTCAGTAATTTGGAATCTCGAATATTAAGTGCTATTCTTCCATCGGAATATCGTGTGGAAAGATGTTCATTGTATCGGATATACGGGATCATAAGCTTATCAGCCCAAGAACCTGTTTGCTCTGCTTTTTGCCGATAGTATTCAGACTCAACATTATGATAAAAGCATATGGTCTTATATCCTAGTTCGGATGCAAACTTTAAGTATCCGCCATAGATTGATCCATCAAAGAATATATAATCGAATTGTTCTTTAAGTTTATCTCGAAAAGACTTAAATAATGCCTTTGTTGAGCCATAACTCTGCCTAAAGAGAATATTCCTCATTCTAGTTGGCAAGGACGGAATAGGTACAATGAACCGACTTGTTTCAAATCCAATAGATTGAAGTAACCGCTCATTTCTTTTGGAAACAAGCGTCCCTCCATCAACTTTTTGCGTTATGTCTCTAGATACGATTAATATTTTCTTCATGTGAAACTTAACTATTTCGGCAGTAGTAGGCATCTCTTAAGAATGCGCATACTTTGTCACTTTGATGGTCACTACATCTATGTATTAGCGCATACCTCATCAATGATTTTCTTAACTTCACATCCCCATCGTTCCCAATTTAAACGGCCTTTGTACAGTTTTCGACCGCCATCCGACAACTTTGATAGCTCACCATTATCAATGGTCTCTTTTATTTTCTTACCGAAATCTTCTCCTGTGCATCCCAACGGAAGACGATATCCGTTTACCCCATTTTTTACATAGTTAGGAATGCCTCCAGTTAGCGTCCAACGCATGTTGAACCCTTAATAAATAAGGGATTGCACCCTTATTTGTTAATTTAATGTTAAATATTGGGGTCTGATTTAGATTTTATTAACAGGGATTCCAATGGTCATTGGAAGCAGCTGAGGCCAGTTCTCGTTGCCGTGGATGATTTCCGGGAACACTTTCTTGAAGTATTCCTTTATTGAGACACCGGTCTTGCGGCATGTTGCTATTAGGGTATGGTACACAGCGGATGCCGCGGCCATCTTATGGCTGCCGAAAGAGAGGGAGTTCTTGCGTTCGTTGGCCAGTTGCCTCATGCCTCGTTCCGCCTCGGAGTTGTCGATGTCAAACCTGCCGTCCTTTGTGTACTCCACCAACTGAGGCCAGAAGCTGTCCATGTATCTCAGGGCCTGGTCAAGAAGCGCGCTCCGTGGCGGATGGTCGTCCTTGAGAAGTTCCGTAAGTTTCGTCCTCATGTCCCCCAGTGCTGCCAGTGTCGTGGCGGAGTTCCTGCCCTCCTTTTTTTTGTCCTGTCCGTAACCCATTGTCTTGTAATGACGTTCCCTCCCGTAAAGGAATCCTATGTTATCAAGGAAGAACATGGCCTCGTACTCGCCGGTTATTTCCCATACCTTTCGGAACTTTGCCCTCGCATGGGCCATGCAGCACAGATGGGTCACATCCTCAAGCTCGTCCTCAATATACATGTAGACATTGTAGCCGTCTGTCTGCACCGCCATCGGGAGTCTGTCCTCAAGTATGTCCTTGAAGGCCTCCCTGCTTCTGGCCCCTTCTTTATAAAAGCATATGACTGTGCCCAACTCTTTGTTTACCAGGCACCATGTGTAGCGCCTGCGGTATTTCCCCTTGACCTTCACCTTGCACCAGGTCTCATCGCAGTTGATTATGGAATCTTTCTGAACCGCCATGTCGAGAAGGACGGGAATCATGTTCTTAAGTCTTTTGTAACCCTGGTACATCCAGTTGATGCAGGTCTGTCTTACAAGATGCAATCCACAGTCTTCCAGCCACTTCCACTGACGGTAGTAGGGGATGTTGAGAACATAGTGGTCAATGACGCACTCGCTCATCATCTCTGATGTCGCCATGGTGTTGGGGAAACAGTCGATGACCCTGTCCGCTCTTTCTCCTCGGCCGGAAGATAAAATTCGAACTTCTCGCCATCCTCGTTTGTGGCTATTACAACCTGGAAGACCTCCTCCACCACCTGCGTGACTTTCTTGAAGACCGATTTTGTTTCAAAACCAAGGAATTCATATCCTTCGGGAAGCAGGGTCCGATCCGAGTATTTGTATATTTTCCTGTCGGCATGTGGCTTGCTGTGTTTCTTGCCTTTGCGGTAAGGGCGGGGAACCTTTGCCTCGGGCTCCTCGGGGTTGCCATCGCTGTCCTTGAATTCAGTTCCCGGCAACAGCTCGACACTTTCCCGGTCAGACATCGTCTCCTTTTCCTCCCGCGATGATTTCCTTTCCTCTTCACGGGATCTGTCTGGGTTTTCCTGATTTCCCTTATCCTTGGCGGACGTTTTCCTTCCGGTACCTTTCTGGCTCTGCGAACCGTACCGGGCGCCCCGGTCAGACTTGGCCTGATTGATACTGTCGATCAGTCTTTTCTGAAGCTCCTCGATGCACATGCGGAGTTTCGACATCTCCACGCGGTCGGCCTCGCGGCTGTCGATAAGAGACTGGATGCGCTCCTGAAGCCTGGAGACATCCTCCCGCAATTCGGCGTTGTCCCTTTCCGCGTTGGCCAGCATTCCAAGCAGTCTTGCTATCTCGGCGTCCTTGGCTTCGGACCTGCGCTGCTCATCCTGAAGCATCCGTGTCAGCTGCGTTATGAGAAGTTTCAGCTCCCTCATGGACAAGTCATCGTATCCGGATGCTGGCTCGAGCGGGGTGTTCTCCCACTCGTCCAGACTCCTGATATTGTCAAGTATTTCCTCTCTGCCGATGATGTCCATTGGTATGTTTTTTCTTACTGCAAAGGTAAAAAAAATCAAGGACATATGAAAGAGAAAATATCATTTATTTATTTGATTGTCAATTTATTCATTACTGCGCTTGCAAGCAGCAGGGCCACGTCTTTCCAGTCGATGGAGTAAAAAGTCTCCTCGCCTATGTGTTCGACCTTCATGAACCTGTAATCGTTGTTGAAACGCTTTTCAAACAGTGTCGCGGAACGTCTGTCATAGTTAAACAGACGCGCCTTGCGGCGGTCTTTCGACATTATGATGAAGACCTCGTCTTTCTGTGGCTCGCGGTGGAACTGTTCCCGGATTATGGACAGGACACGGTCATATTTGCATCGCATGTCGTGGAAATTGCGCACATACCAGAAGCGCTGCAGTCCGTTTACGTTCAGCATAACCCCTCCAGATTCTCCACGAGCCTTTTGAGGCGCTCTAGGCTTAGTCCCCTCTGCCGGATCTGCATTCCGTTGGTCATGCGTATATCCACCATGACCCTGACCGGTTCCTTTTCCGCATTCTTCGACACCTTGTCGGCATTCTCCGATATGGGTTCCTCGAAATCCTTTTCGAGGATATCCGCCTCTGCCGGATGTCCCTCGACATCGACCGGCATTATCCTGTGACGCGTATCCCTGTACCATTTGTTGAAAAGGTTCCATGACACCTTGTTCTTCATGCACCATGACTGGATGCTGACGCCCTTGGGAAGGGCCTCCGCTTTGTAGCGGACATAAAAGTTTTCAAAATCTTCGTTGCTGTACATATCAAACTTGTGTTTGTGATTACAGCGCGAAGTTAGAATTTCTTTTCCAATTAAGCTTTATAGGCCGTTGGACGCTAACTGGGAGTTGAGGGTTGTCAGTTGTGGGTTGGGGGTTGTCAGTTGTGGGTCAGAGGCAATATGTCGGGGAGGATTACAGCCCCTGAGCGGAGAGGAAGCTTTTAAGGGTGGCGAGAGCGGCTTGGTCGGAGAAGGTGGAGGAGAAAAGGGAGAGCGAGGCAGGGTTGATTCCGTCGGAAGAAGGGAGAGCAGAAATGGCAGCGGAGAAATCGGCTGAGGTCGAACATACCGTACCTATTTCGGGATTGGAAGCTATGTCGATGCCCTCGAATGCTTCCGGTGTGCCGAGGATTGTCTTGCCGTATCTGAGAGCCTCCACAGTCTTTGTTTTAAGACCTGAACCCGAGAAAATGGGAGCGATTACAGCCAAAGTGTTGCGGTAATATTCAGAAATATCATCGACTTGTCCGAGGAATTCCAAATTCTCTGGAACCTGTACCTCCCGGAACGAATCGTTGACATTTCCGACTATCTTTATATTCATTTCCGTAAGTGGTGCGATATGGTCTATTATGAACTTGACACCTTCCACATTGGCGAAGAAATTAGTGCCGACAAACAGCAGATACGGTTCCGCACCGTTGTCGCGTCCGGTCACATTTGCCGAGGGGAAAGAGGAAGGCAAGAGTAAGTCTGCCTTTCTGCCATAGATTCTGAATAGGTCGTCGCTGTCACGCTTGTTCAAAGCCACAATATAAGTTGAATGTATCACCGACAGCCTTTCGTTGTGGACAATATAAGACACCATCAGTTTGTCGGCAATAGAACCTGAATGGTTTGCCTTCGCCTCATAATACACTTTCTCCACGTTATGGAAAAAGCACATTGTCTTGAGACCACGGTCTGCGACACGTTTCAGCCACTCACCATAAATCGAGCCGTCGAAGAAAATCAGATCGAACTTTTCGTTCAATGACTCATCCAGCTGTCGTTTGAGCTTCGGGGTCTCGCCGTAACTTTGCCGAAGCGTTATATTCAGCAGACGGGTCTTCAAATCCGGCACCGGAACGAAAAGTGACTTGACCTTGCCGACCTCATTCAGCAGGTTGAAATTACGGCGTGTCACGACACTTCCGCCGTCGCCCTTGATTGTGAAATCCCTTGATATATCGAGAATGCGCATAATGCAGTTATAAACCGGTTGATGACATTCCGGCGTTTATTGATTTCTTGACTTCCTCCTGGTTGACATGGCTTGTCAAATCGCGGTAAAGTCATTCCTTGATGATTTGGCCGGGATACCGCCGATAAAGGAGATTGTTATCTGAAAATTCTGTGAATACGCAACGCCAATTTGGGTGAACAACTCAGTAGAAACCCTTCTATCGCGTATTTTTTGTTTTTGGATTCAATCATGTCCTTAAACAAATGCTTTTGCTGCGTAAGAGTTTTCAATAGTTCAGATTTTTCCTGTTCGTTCAGACTTCTGAAACCTAATAGCACACTATTCATGAGAGATCCAATCTGGCGTTTTATGCCAGCCTTGCATTCATCTTCCTTGACAACGGTATGATAGAAATCATGAAGGTTGTTCATGACAAAAATATGGTCAAACCCGTTTTTTAATTTAAATAAACTCGTGATACTACCAACCTCCCGTTGAAGATAATTATATACCACAGGCTTGTACCATTCTATTGAATTAGCAAGATATGTCGCACGTGGTTTGAATTCCCAATCTTCGTGATAAATGCCAGATACAAATTTCAGACTATTCCCATCTAAATAATTTCTTTTGTAAATTGTAAATTGGGCGGGTACAGGAAGTCCACCATATATTATTGCATACTTACCTGACACACGATTTTTATTGGGGAAGGAAACTATGACTTCAACAGTTTTTTGATTATCTTCAAATGTCAGTTGATGGTTAAGTTGTAATAAATCCGGATTAGATTTTAAGGCGGAACAAATTCCGGCGAGGCAATTCTCCTCGATCCAGTCATCGGAATCTATGAACCAGACGTAATCCCCTTGGGCGACGGCAAGACCGTTGTTGCGAGCCATGCTGAGACCCTGGTTGGTCTGGGTCACGACTCGGATGTTCGGATGTTTGGCGGCGTACTCGTCAAGGATTTGCGCACTATTGTCGGGGCTTCCGTCGTTGACGCAGATAATTTCGTAGTCTTCCTTTGAGATGTTTTGATGGAGGCAGGAGTCGAGACATTTGCGGAGGTACTTCTCTACTTTGTAGACAGGGATTATTATAGAGAGGGTCATAAGTTATAGGATTTATTGTCTTCCCACCAGAAATGATACTCCATGTTACTTCCTTCCGGCTTTATCACAGTCGAAGTGTAGAATGAAAGAATCATCGCCACAATCATGAAGTAGGCATATATCTGTTTGGCTGCTAAACATTTTGTGGTGTGGAGATAATATTTGATAGTAATAGTGAATATGGGAATCTGGAGTATGAGCAAATACCAGTTGGGACGGGTCAAAAGACTTGTGGGGCTAAGCGCGTTTATACATGTACCTATGAAATACACGAAGAAAATAGAACTAAGGTTAGGTATATATCGGTCCCAACTTTTGTATTTGTTATAAGACAGGATAGCTATTACATTGATGACAATTTTTAGCACATAACCTAATCCTACTGATTGTTGAAGACCGGTTTCAAGTTTATCACCTGTTGCATAGGATGCATAGTCTGCGGCTACCAGTAGTTCACCGAAGATTGGTAATTTTGTCAACATGATGAATATATCATATTTCAGTCCTAATATCGAACACACTATAAAAATAGCTGTAAAGACGATCGGACTGATGAATTTTTGCATAGGAAATCTGAGGAACGGATAAAGAAGCAACATTATGATTGCCGTTCGATGTATGAAGAAGCAGCCGATGCAAATAAGAAGATACCAAATGAATTTCATCTGACATACACGTAACGCGAGAACAAGGAACACGCTTATTGTGATGGTCTGACGCAAAACGTTCTGATAATGGCAGAACCAGTTGTTGCACAGAAAAACAAAAAGGAAGCAAGCCAGTAACTGCGGGTGCTTTTTTATGGCGTATAATATGAGTGTGATTTGTATGAATGCGACGAGGGAGAAGAACAGGGAATAGTGGAAGCCGTTTGTCGCGAACGTCTTCATTATCCAAATCCAACCCGGCTCCTGAGAGAGTTCAAAAAAGCTTATACCGTAGTTTCGTAGGTCAATAAATGTTTCAAGATAGATTGGGTAGTCGACGCCGACATCGAATCTCATTCCGCAAATAAAGGTATATGAGAGAATGATAGTTACGATGAAAGGATTAAGGAAATCAATTTCAATAGATTTCTTAGATTGGTATGCCCATCCGCAGAAGATGAGTATAGACAAAAGGAGAGTGTAGATTATGAAAGACTGTGCCATTTATAAAATAGTGCTTTGTCTATATATTCTGTTGGTGTCAATCGCAG